>CANHJJ010000306.1 GCA_947460565.1 Bacteroidota bacterium | reverse complement strand
GGTTGTGATATCCGTTATGTTTTATGGGTGATTCAAAAGGTAGCAAAAGCGGATTATCTGATTGATGAAATGGGGGTTAAACTTTAAGTTATCTTTTCGAGATGTCGGGTGTTTCTGCCTGATCATAGTTATGATCTATAAATGTCGGGAAGCAATTCCTGACAACACAGAAAATACAGTATTTTTTGGTAGTTGTAAGTAAGTTAGCTCTTATTAAAATTTGTTATTTAAAGCCCTAATTTTTGTATATTTAGTAAAAGCTTCAAACGCTATAATTACACTGATAACAAAACCATAATAACCATCTAAAAATCCCAAACGTAAAAAATACGCTTGAAAAAACTTCCAAAAAGGACCCATTATTATTTTTAACAACCCTACATGTTTTCCGTTTTCAAATGCTGCTTGTGCCCCAATATCTGTATATTGATTCAGCTTCTTCAAATGCTGCGAGATGGAATAAAAACTATAATGTAATAGGTCGCCTTTTATGGTTTGCAAAATCGCATTTTCGGCCAATGCTATTCTTTCGTGAACATTCGTGCCCTGCCAAGAAGCCTTTTGACGGTTGAATAATCTAATTTTCCTATCAGGATACCAGCCCGTATGATGAATCCATTTTCCACAATAATTGGTCAAACGATTCATTTGATAGGCATCAGCTGTCCAAATTTGCTTTATCTGCAGAATACTACTTTTCAACTCGTGAGACACTTCTTCATCAGCATCTAAAGACAAAATACAATCAAAGTGCGCTTGCGCTAGTGCAAATGTTTTTTGTTTTTGATAGCCCTCAAAAACATTTTGAATAAATACCGCACCATTTTCTCGGCAAATTTTTTCTGTATCATCTTTCGAAAAAGAATCAATTACAACTATTTCATCAGCTATTTCTTTAACAGAATCTAAACATCGTTTTATGTTTTTTTCCTCGTTATAAGTGATAATAACTACGCTTAACTTTTGCATTAAAATATTGATATAAATAAGGCTCTTAACTTAGCCACAAAATAGGCTATATTTTTATTCATTTTCAATTTTGATTCGGGTTTAAATTTGCTACCAAGTTGCAACACCTTTTTATAAAAATAAGAAGCAGGTATTCCCCATTTTTGAGCAAATTGTTTTCTACCATCATTCTTGGTAACCCTGCCCGTTGAGCGAGATTGAAAGTGATAAATCAAACTACTGCCAATTCCCTGATAATGTCTAACTCCAGCTTGCCACAATTTCATGGCAAAATCTGGATCAGAATACATTCCTGGACTATACTCAACGCTATACCCTCCTACTTTTTGCCAAATACTTTTATGAACCAAAGAAGGTGGCCAAGAAGCGCCAAACCAATCTGTCTTATTTGTAGAAGCGGCAAAAGCATCCAATCCTGCTTTATCAAACTCAGCAGGAGTGCGACCAAAATCATGTGGTGCAATCGCACATCTATTTGAGGATGCTATGGGCTCTATCATCGTTCCAGATAAGTAAAAATTATTATCCGGTAAGGATTTGATGCAATCATATAAGGGTTTATCCCAAAACTTGCATACGTACATATCGTCATTTAAAAAAACAATATAATTGGTTTTAGCCAATGCTGCCATAGCATTTACAGAATAACAAACCCCGGCATTGTTAACAGAGTATGTATAATCTATGTTTTGACTTTTTATCCAATCAATTGTTCCATCTACGCCTTCGTTTACATGCACTATGATTTGATGAGCAAAATATGAGTTTTCTCTTACTGACTGAATGCAGCATTTGAGCATTTCTAAATTATTCCAACTAGGAATAATAACAGAAAAAACAGCTTCGCTATTTTGCTCAGAAAGGGGATAAAAACTAATATTTATTTTTGAAAAGGGCATTGAGGCAAAGAAAGCAATTTAGTGGGTACGAACAAAGGTTTTGGTAATGCACTTCTCATTTGATGTTGTCAAGCTCAAGTAATAAAGCCCTTTAGGCAGAGAACTTACATCTAATTTGGAGCTAAATGAATCCTCTTGAACTTTTTGCCCCATCGAATTATGGATGCTGTATTTTTCAAATTCAAAATTACCAGGTTCAATATGTAAAAGTCCATAGCTTGGATTTGGAAACACACTTAATTGGTTATTATCTATGAGTGGAATATTTGCAGCACCCTGAGATGAATTTAAAAGATAGGACAAGCTTAATAGCTTCCCATTAACTGTTGCTTGAGCAACGTAATAACCTTTTTTATACACCCACCAAGTATAGGTGGTATCGGTATTCTCCAAATTTATTCCTCCAGGTATGGGAATGTTCAAAGCTTCATAAATTCCAGTGATTTTATTTCTTCCATAAAACATATAAATGGGTTGTTGGGTGCTTCTCATTCTGAGGGTTTGCTCGTATGTCCCTTTTGGTGTTAATAGCTGACCACTCGCATCAACAAGGGTATGAAAGAAAACTTTTATATCCGTTTTCAAACTATCATATAGAGGGTTATCTAATCCTAATTCCGATAGACTTTGAACCGTTGTTGCACTCAAAGAATCTTTCACTTCAGATAAGTAAATTAAAGGAAATGGGTGTTGCATGATGAGGTTTTTTATAACATTGGTTGTATCTGAGAAATTCCCAACATTCAAAAAAGCTTTCACCCCATCTGCACCAACTTGTAAGTAATTGGTGGCCATTTTTGAAATTTGCACCAAATTACAACCTGAAGGTTTAGTTGGGAAATTGGAAGTATCTTCAAATGCAATAGAATCTGTTAAATGATTCTTAAATCCTATTGTAAAATTCCATGTATTGCTGGGCCCTGTGAATCTAAATTTTATTTTCGATGAAGGAGTTGTATCTGTCTGATAAGTATACCATTGATTGGGATAAGCAAAATCAGCTCGGGTAAAAACCTGAGCTGATAATTGCATATTAATTAATAAGATAAACATTATTAAAAATCGAGTACTTTTCATTTGTTCGCAAGATAGGTATTTTGCAAATACCTTCCCAAATCTTAGAAAGGTATAACAGTAATACCAACACTAGCGGTTCTTGTATCGGGCATTGCAGCGCTATTAAAAACAGGGGTTAATCCATAATTGGCAAATAACCTCAACCAACCATAACCTATTCTAACAGTGGCCGATACCCTTAATGGGTTTATATTATTATCATAATCATACTCACGTTTATCGCTATATCCATTGGCAGTTGTTTCCATTTTGACAGTTGCCCATGGGGTGTAATTCAAAATAACACCAGCTGCTATATGAAATCTTTTTCCAGATTTACTAGGACTAGAATTTAATTTAACCAAAATAGGCAAGGTAAAACTTGTAAGATTCAATCTATTGTATGTAAGACCATAGGTATTGGTATCAAAGGCCACACCATTTGTAATTTTAGGTAACAATACCTTGTTGCCTT
>CANHJJ010000305.1 GCA_947460565.1 Bacteroidota bacterium | reverse complement strand
TTCTATATCTGAACTCTTCAAAACTTCTAGGGTGAGGGCTTGCAAAGTGGTTTCATTTCTTAATGCAAAACCCAATACTTCCATATAACCTTTCAATCTTCCCTGTTTATGTCTAACCACAGATAGCAAGGGCAACAAATCATCGTTATTCCAAGTAAAATTAGGCCATCCCTTTATTTGGTATATGTACTTTGCCATATTAATCTCCGCATTTTTGCGGTAAATATATCTCCTATTCTCCGCAAATACAAATTTAATCTCCGCAATTTTGCGGAGATTAACCCAATTATTCACCGCAAGAATAAACCCAATATGCGGAGAAAAAGAAAATATAAATTACTTAACGCCTAATTTATTCAAGGCTCTTTGGTATCGAGCAGCGTTGTTATTATGTTGGTTTAATGTTTCAGCAAAAGCATGATAACCGCTAAAATCTTCCTTGGCACAGAAATACAAATATTTAGTATTGGCGGCATGAAGAACGGCATCTATAGCAGTGGCTCCAGCCATGCAAATTGGGCCAGGGGGAAGTCCTTTGTTGATATAAGTGTTATAAGACGAATTAATAGCCGTATGAAATCCTGTAACCCTTTTAATGCTATAGTCGTTCCAAGCAAAAATAACCGTTGGATCAGCTTGCAATGGCATTCCCATCTTGATGCGATTGAGGTACACACTGGCTATATTGGGCATTTCAGCTGCTTTATTGGATTCCTTTTGCACAATGGAAGCCAAAATACAAACCTCTAAAGGCGATAAACCCTTAGTGATTGCCAATGCAATTCGGTCTTTGTTCCAAAATTTCAGGTTCTCAGCTTTGAGTTTTTCAAGCACTTTTTCGGGCTTGGTATTCCAATAAAAATTATAGGTATTTGGTACAAATAGGCTGATGAAAGTTTGGTGGCTGAGTTCATACTTCACTTGTGTAGCAGTATCCATAAACACTTCCATAAAATGAGCTGAATCGGACTCTAAATATTTTGAAAAGGTCTTGGCTATTTCACCCAAACTATTTGCATACTTTAAAGTAACATTAACCGTACTTTGCCTCCCCGATTTGAGTAATTTTATCATATCAAAATTACTCATTCCCCCTTCGATTTTATAACGACCCGCTTTTAGTCTATCATCTAAATTAAGCAATCTCGACAATCTTCTGAAACCATCCGCATTCTGCACCAATTGCGAACCTTCGATGCGATTGATAAACATATCATAGGATTCGCCCGTATGCACATAGATATAATCCGTTTGACCTTTCTTTAGGCTGACATTGGCAGCAAAAACATCATCATAGAAACGCCAAGCCGCAAAAAATAGCAACAAGGCCACTCCCAAATAAATATATTTCAATACCGCTCTTTCTCGTGTCATAAATTCGTTTGCAATGAAACGAATATTTTTGAAAGTTTATACATCACAGACAATCCTTTGGACAATATCCTTTCAATACATGTGTTGACCAGAAGCACTATTCTAAACAATTTCCTCAATTTCATCTTCAATCAACACATCTTTTTCGATGCGAAGGTTGTTGATGATAAAGGCCTGACGGTCCATGGTGTTTTTACCCATATAATACTCAAGTAGTTTTTGAATGGTGATATCTTGGGTTAACAATACGGGTTGCAAACGAATGTCTTTGCCTATAAACATTCCAAACTCATCAGGTGAAATTTCACCCAATCCTTTAAATCGGGTAATCTCTGGTCGTCCACTAATTTTTTGTATGGCTTTTTGTTTCTCGTCTTCGCTGTAGCAATAAATGGTTTTTTGCTTATTACGCACCCTAAACAAAGGTGTTTCAAGAATGTATAAATGTCCGTTTTTAACCAAATCAGGAAAGAACTGTAAGAAGAAAGTAAGCATCAATAAACGAATATGCATTCCATCCACATCAGCATCGGTAGCTATTACAATCTGGTTGTAACGTAAATTTTCAATGCCTTCTTCGATGTTTAAAGCATGCTGCAACAAGTTGAACTCCTCGTTCTCATACACCACCTTTTTTGTCAGGCCATAACAATTCAAAGGCTTTCCTCTTAAACTAAATACCGCTTGCGTTTCTACATTTCTGCTTTTGGTAATCGAACCACTTGCAGAATCTCCCTCGGTGATAAACAAAGTCGAATCATACCTGCGTTCGTTCTTTTCATCATCCAAATGGAAGCGACAATCTCTTAACTTCTTATTATGAAGGTTGGCTTTTTTAGCACGCTCGTTGGCCAATTTCTTAATGCCCGCCATATCCTTACGCTCACGTTCGCTTTGCAAGATTCGTTTTTGTAAGGCATCTGCTACTTCTGGATGTTTGTGCAAGAAGTTATCCAATTCCTTTTTCAAGAAATCGGTTACAAATTGTTTCAAAGAAATATTTCCTTCAGGAGATATGGTTTGTGAACCTAATTTGGTTTTGGTTTGTGATTCAAAAACGGGTTCTTGAATACGCACACTTACTGCAGCTACAATGGAAGCGCGGATATCTGCCAAATCAAAATCTTTTTTATAAAACTCACGGACTGTTTTGGCAAACGCCTCCTTAAAAGCATTCAAGTGAGTACCACCTTGAGTGGTATGCTGCCCGTTTACAAAGCTGTAATACTCCTCACCATATTGGTTTTCGTGAGTAATGGCCACTTCAATATCATCACCCTTTAGATGAATGATTGGGTAGCGAAGCTCTTCTTCGTTGGTTTTGCGCTTTAACAAATCAAGCAAACCACCTTTTGAAAAATACTTCTCGTTATTGAAAATGATGGTTAAACCTGCATTTAGGTAGGCATAGTTCCAAATTTGATTTTGGATAAACTCGTTTACATAACGGTAGTTTCTAAAAATCGAATCATCAGCAAAATAAGTAACCAAAGTACCATTAGGCTCCATGGTATCAGTGATTTTGTGGGCTTTCTTTAATTCTCCATATTCAAACTCGGCCAACATTGTTTTGCCATCGCGAAAAGATTGCACTTTAAAACTGCTCGACAAGGCATTTACAGCCTTGGTTCCCACTCCATTCAATCCAACAGACTTTTTAAAGGCCTTTGAATCATATTTACCCCCTGTGTTTATCTGCGAAACGCACTCAATCACTTTGCCCAAAGGAATACCTCGGCCAAAATCCCTCACCGTTACTTTATTATCAACTATCTTTACTTCTATGTTTTTGCCATTCCCCATCACAAATTCGTCAATCGAATTATCCATGATTTCTTTGGCAAGCACGTAAATACCATCATCCATTGATAAACCATCTCCTAGTTTACCAATATACATTCCCGGACGTAACCTGATATGCTCGCGCCAATCGAGCGAGCGAATACTGTCTTCGTTATATATTACTTCCTCTTCTGCCATACTTTTTACTTAAAAACGAATGGCAAATTACAGCATTTTTGTTTTTTGA
>CANHJJ010000304.1 GCA_947460565.1 Bacteroidota bacterium | reverse complement strand
GAGTTTTAGCCGTAAAGCCAAGTTCTTGCTGTTGGAAATAGTTATTTACTTTTATAACTACGCCATCTATATCATAGCTAAGGTTTTTTCTCTCTACATCATACTTTTTGATAAAATCAAAAACATCATCCAAACTGCGACATAATTGAAAATGGTCGCTTACCTGAAAGCCCCATTGGGCAGCCTTTTGCAAGCTTTCATGATGCGATTCACTCACACTTTCATCCGCATAAATAAAATAAAGAAAAGCATCTAAATTTCTTTTCGATACTACTTTGGAGTCTTGCATTTTTAAACTCCCCGAAGCAAAATTTCTGGGATTTTTATAGAGTTGTTCTCTTATTTCATCTTCATCGTAACCCTTTTCTTCAAGTTCTTTTCTAAGGGTATTATTAAGTTTATCAAAAGTAGCAAGGTGCATAAAAATCTCGCCTCGTATTTCAAAATAGGCTGGATAATCATTACCCCTTAATTGATGAGGAATGCTTCTAATGGTCTTTACATTGGCGGTTACATCATCACCTTGAACACCATCTCCGCGGGTTACAGCGCGAATAAGTTTACCATTCTCATAAGTTAAACTAATGGCCAAGCCATCAAACTTCAACTCACACACATATTCAAAATCATTTCCAATGGATTTTCTGATACGGTTATCAAACTCCGTTAATTCCTCTTCATTGTATGTGTTGCCCAAGCTAAGCATGGGGTATTTATGCTTAACCTGTTTGAATTCTTTGGTGATATCACCAGCAACTTTTAAGCTAGGTGAATTGGGATTTTGAAATTCAGGAAATGTTTTTTCTAATGCCTCAAGTTCTTTTAAGAGTTTATCAAACTCAAAATCGCTGATACTTGGCCTTGAAAGAATATAATATTGGTAATTATGATGATTGATTAATTCGGTAAGATGGTCTATTTGCGCTTTAGCTTCTTGTGCGTTCATGGCTGTAAAAATACAAATTGCTAGATTTTTGCCAATTCTGTTTTATTGCCTAATAAGTTTGTTTGCAGAATTCACAAACATTTTTCATCACACAAACTTCATGGTTTGGGTTAGTCGGTCTGCATACTTCTCTGCCTAAGAAGGACAATGCCATTCCCACTTCCCAATCCTTTTGGGGGATCATTTTCATCATTTTTTTCTCCATAGCAATAGGGTTCGAATCTTCTGAGATACCAATTCGATTGGCTACGCGCAAGGTGTGCAAATCGATAATAATGCCTTCTCTTGGCACTTTCATCTCTCTCATAATCACATTAGCTGATTTGCGACCAATGCCAGGCAAAGCTGTCAAACCCTCCATCGTATTAGGAATGTTTTTATCATTCTTAATTTGTTTTGCCATATCCAATAGCCAAGAGGTTTTATTAGCAAAATTTCTAATCTTACTTACATAGGGTAGTAAATCTTCTGCAGTGGCATGCGATAAACTCTGCATTGTTGGATAGGCCTTAAACAGTTTGGGTGCTAAAGAATTTATTAGCTTATCCGACACTTGTGCCGATAAAACCACCATAACCATGAGCTCATACACACTCTTAAATTCTAGTGGATGTTTGGAACCTTTATATTTCTTAAGCAAAGGTTGAATGGCTTCAGGCCAATTGATTTCGTTCGACATAGTCTTTCTGTTTGGCTCAAAGTTATCTTATTTATAAATTCATCCTAATTATTTTAGGGATGAGCGGATATACGTCTTTTAATAAACCATTAAATCTTCAAAAATCATATGAGAATAATTATGCTTTTGCTTACAATTGCAAAACAATAGAAATAGATTAAACATTGACAACTTTAAACATTAAAAACCGGTACACCGATTTAATTCACCAAACCTTCTTTTTTCCGCGTCATGGCTTTGAAGTGAATGATAACCAACTTAGTTTTAATGGCATTGATTTGATGGCACTCATCAATGAATATGGTACTCCGCTAAAGTTTACCTATTTACCCAAAATAAGTTCGCAAATTCAAAAGTCGATTGAATTGTTTAATGCATCTATCGAAAGACATAACTATAAAGGGAAGTATTCATATTGCTATTGTACCAAGAGTTCTCATTTTTCATTTGTGCTTAACGAAGCCCTGAAAAATGGGGTGGATATTGAAACATCTTCAGCATTTGACCTCGAAATATTAAGAAAGTTGAATGAAACTGGGCAATTTTCAAAAGACAAAAACATCATTTGCAATGGTTACAAAACCGAGCAATATGCCCGCAATATGTCACAAATGGTGCAAGAAGGTTATAGCAACTTGATTTGTGTGCTTGATAACCCAGAAGAGTTTGACTTAATACAAAAATATACGACCCAGCATACCAAACTTGGGATAAGAATAGCAACAGAAGAGGAACCTAATTTTTCGGTGTATACCTCCCGATTGGGTATGAGCTACAAAAAAGTGGTGGATGTGTACCAACAGAAAATAAAAGACGATCCTAATTTTAGCCTTAAAATGGTTCATTTTTTTGTGAACTCGGGCATAAAAGACACCACTTATTATTGGAGTGAATTGACCCGTTTGGTAAATATGTACTGCGATTTGAAAGAAGTGTGTCCTGATTTAGATACATTGGATATTGGAGGTGGAATGCCCATTTATACCACTTTGGGTGTGGAGTACGATTATGCTTATATGATTGATCAAATTGTGCTGTATATCAAAAGTATATGTGATAATAGGGGAGTACCAGAGCCAAATATCTTTACCGAATTTGGTTCATTTACAGTAGGTGAAAGTGGAGGTATCCTATATTCAGTTATTGGTCAAAAAGAACAAAATGACAAGGAAAATTGGTACATGATAAACAGCTCGTTTATCACCACTTTGCCTGATACTTGGGGTATTGGTCAGAAGTTTATCTTATTGGCTGTAAACAATTGGGACCAAGAATTTCAACGTATCAACCTGGGTGGATTAACTTGCGATAGCCAAGATTTTTACAATTCGGATGTAAATACTAACCAAGTGTTTATGCCAAAAATGAAAGAGGGTGAAGTATTGCATTTGGGCTTTTTCCATACAGGTGCTTACCAAGAATCTTTAGGCGGTTATGGAGGAATCCAACACTGCCTAATTCCTGCGCCTAAGCATATTGTGATAGACAAAGATGAGAATGGAGGTTTTTCTTATAAAATGTTTGCCGAACAACAAAACTCAGAAAGCATGCTGAAAATATTAGGATATTAACATGTCAACCAAATTATTTTCGTTTTACATATTGACAAGGAACTAAATAAAATTATATTTGCAGCCCTATAAAGATACAATCATGGCAGTTACAAGATTAAAAAGAAAAGACAGAAGAAATAAAACAGCATCTGATTTGCGTAAAATCCGCATTAAGAAAAACACTCAATTGGTGATTGTAAAATCTCCAAACAAAGAGAAAACTGT
>CANHJJ010000303.1 GCA_947460565.1 Bacteroidota bacterium | reverse complement strand
TTGATATTGCAAGGCAAAGTATTGGTGCGCATCATAATTTCGAAGGCTTTCACGTGCATATACATTTGGCCTTTATCATCACAGCTACCACGAGCAAAAATGGCACCTTCTGGGTGAATTTCTGTTTTGCGAATGGTAGGTTCAAATGGAGGTGTATCCCATAATTCTAATGGAACAGCAGGTTGCACATCATAATGTCCGTATACCAAAACAGTTGGTAAACTAGGGTCAATTATTTTCTCGCCATACACTATAGGATGACCAGGAGTGGTGCATATTTCAACTTTATCAGCACCTGCTTCTTTAAGCTTGGCTGCAACAAAATCAGCCGCTTTGGCCACATCATCGTTGTAGCTACTATCAGCACTAATACTTGGAATTCTAATTAAATCAAACAATTCGTTTAAAAAACGTTCACGGTTTTGAGATATGTACTCTGCTATCATAAATAAAATGGTTTTTAATCTTGGGCAAGTTTATGATTATGTGAGCGAACAAACAATGATTTAATTATTTATTTGAAAAATTGCCTTTCGAATCATTTTTCCATTTTTAACCGCTCTAAATTGGGCGTATTGAAAGTTCTTTTTTCTAATTAATCTCAATGGTACTTTAAGAAATATAAAGCGTTTAAAGGTTTCAAGTTGATTTTATTGGGCTTAATCAAAGTTATTAATATTAGCTTTTTTTGATAATTTAGTGTTGAGCAAATTTTAATTTTTTATGAAAATGAAAGCAAATGTTTCATGCACAAGAATTGTTTTTCAAAAGTATATAAGCATTATATGTCTATAGATTATATATACTCCAAATTCAATTTAATTGTAGCTTTATGGTTTGAAATATTTATACTTGTATAAAGAATGAAGCTTTGTATCAGATAACGCAGCTCTACATTTACCCTGTCAAATCATTGGGTGGAATTGCTTTAAAAGAGAGCAGGGTAGAGGCTCGCGGCTTACAATACGATAGACGATGGATGTTATGTGACGAGAACAACCAATTCATTACCCAAAGAAAATTTGCTCAATTGGCATTATTCAAATTGAATCAAATAGATTCTGGCTTTCAAATTGAGTTTCAAGGCGAGTATTTTCAAATACCTTTTTCGATATCAGGAACTAGTATACAAGTAAAAGTGTGGGAAGATACTTGCGATGCCATCGAATATTTTGAAGCTTCTGCTTGGTTTTCAAAAATGCTATCCATTAGCTGTAAGCTTTGTTATATGCCTGATGAAAGCAAACGAATAGTGGATGAAAAATATGCAGGAAAGAACCATATCAATAGCTTTAGCGATGGATTTCCAATTCTAATTGCTGGTCAGCAATCCCTTGATTTTTTAAACCAAAAGTTAAAACAACCCATTGATATCAATCGCTTCAGACCCAACATTGTGTTTGATGGTGGAAAGGCTTACGATGAAGATAGCTTCTCCATGTTTAGTATAAATGATGTGTTATTCAAAGGCGTTAAACCCTGTGCTAGGTGCCAAGTGATAGGCATTGACCAAAATACTTCTACCGTAAACCTAGAACCCTTAAGTGTGTTATCAAGTTACCGCAATATGGAGAATAAAGTGCTCTTTGGACAAAATGTAATTGTGCTAAAAGAAGAGGGCTTGATTAAAGTGGGGCATCAATTGATGTTGCATTAGGATGGATACAAAAATATTTAGTGTGGATTGGTAAGGATACCAACAACGGATAAAACAATAATCGTTAACCACCAAACGCTTTAGCGTATTCGCAATGCGCCATAGAGGCGCTATGTATAGCAAATGTGGATTTAGATTTAAATTATCGTTTTGCAGATTTGCGGGTTTTTCACCACTAAAATTCATTAAATGCAAAAAGCTTGAATTTAGCACTTCACTTTTATAGAAGCACCAAGCCCCTGCTTTTGCAAAACGGCTGCTAGCTATCTTTTTTCTCTTCAACATAGTTTTTAGGTTCATAAGTTACTCTTGCAAAATTCTTTTTAAGCAATTCTGTTTTTATTATGTTCCCTGTTTTCTTATCTATACAATTTCTCCAAATTTCATTTTGGCGAAAAAATTGATTTTCTATTTTAATAAATTTATGATTTTCCTCGAAAATATGGTACGATAAGTCTAAATCTTTATTTACTCTAAGTTCTCCTTCAAGATATTTATAGGTTGTCCATAATTTAATTTGAAACATATCTTTTGTGTTGTTAGTAAATTGAAAATCAATATAATTGTAAAAGATTGCAGCCCCACTTCCAAAAGGTAATACTCTTCCTTCGTCAGGAAATGGATCAAAAGAGTGATTTGATTTTTGTATTATTGTTAATGGACTATGCATTACCAACCAATGTATCATATTAGAAATTTGACAAATACCTCCACCAATTCCTGCTCTCGCTTCTCCAAATGACAATTCCATTCCAAGTAAATATCCTTTTCTTTTTGTTGGAAGTCCAACAAGTTTACAAAATGAAAAAGTTTCGCCTGGTTTAATTAAAATTCCATCTAATTGTTTTACTGCGATTTTAAGATTTGTTAATTTGTTGAGTTGAAGTTGCTCATTACTTTCTCCAAGTTTTCTTAATAAAATGGATTGATGTTTTTTAACTCTAAACGATAATTTTTCAGATGTACGTTTGTTAGCATATTTTTTGTTGTCAAAATACCAGTCGCAATAACGTATTATTCGTCTTGTCCAAACGGCTAAAAAATATAAAATTGGATGTCGTTGACTTAATAATTTTCTTTGTTCCACGGTGACGTTCTAAAATGGTAGCTAACGTTTGTTGGCTTGACGAAGAAGCGGATTTCGAAGCACTAAACTGTCTGCCACCAATGAATCCGTTAGCTAACGGACACAAATGTTCATTTAACCACTGTCCCGATTACTCGGGACGCCAATTTCTTGTAGGTGATGTTACAGACAGCCTTTTTCGGGCAGAAATGTATATATTATTATTTATACATCAATACGATAATTAATTCTTTTAAAATATTTGTCATTGGGGTTATACAATGGTCGTATTATTTTATACCTCTCGTTTAGGATTGTAAGTTCCATAATTCTTTTTAGTTCATATTTTCTCCATCGGTCACCTGTTTTGATGTCGACAGGTAAACTTGAATACCCGCTTACAAGCCAAGCCCTTAATGCATATTTTCCTTCTTATTCATGTGTTTGATTCACACTATATAACTCACCAAATAAAAAAGGTTCTACAATCCTATATTCATTATCGTATTTGAACTCTATCAAATTATTGCCCTTAATGGCAGTTATTAAAAGGTCTGCTATTTGTTGTTCTTTTGGTGTCATAATCTGATATTTATTTTGGGGTTCTTAGGTTGGCTATAACGGCCGAGTGTGAAAAAACTATTCACAAACTGTAATGTAAAAATGCGGATAAAAGGAGAAAAAACAAAGGAAT
>CANHJJ010000302.1 GCA_947460565.1 Bacteroidota bacterium | reverse complement strand
GTATTGCATATTATTAGTGCATGGAATAGCAGTGCTTATATTCATCCTGACGAGCATTTTCAAATTTTAGAATTTGCCAATTATAAATGCGGTCATACCTCGGTTGCTAATTTGGCATGGGAGTTTGAAGCTAAAATGAGGCCGGGCTTTCAGCCTTTCATAGCTTTCGTAATAATTAAGACCACTAGTTTTGTTGGAATTGACAACCCCAATCATGTTGCTTTTTTATTGCGGATATTAAGTGCATGCTTGGCCTTTTTTGTTTCATTACATCTCTTAAAATCCATAAGCCAAAAAGCAATTGTTCAACTGCAAAACGTAAATCTATACATCAGCTTACTTTGCTGGTCCTTAGTTTTTCTTCATGTTCGCTTTTCATCCGAAAATTGGAGTGCCATGTTGTTTACATTGGCAGTTTCATTTGTTATTCGTAATCATAAGAACAGGTATTTTCTTTTCGGGGTATTTGCGGCCTTAAGCGTTATTTTTAGGTTTCAGGCCATATTTTTTGTCGCGGGTGCGGGTTTATGGTTTTTGTTTATTGATAGATCTAATCTTAAATCTTTATCAAACTGTTTTTTGGGGTTTGCCTTGTTCTTTTTAGTTGGAGTACTCTTCGATTATTGGCTTTATGGCGAATGGGTATGCACCTTTTGGAATTACTTACATCAAAATATGTTTTTAGGAAAAGCAGCTTCCTTTGGTGTTGAGCCTTGGTATTGGTATTTCATACAACTATTTGAACAAGCCATTCCGCCTTATAGCCTGCTTTTGTTGATAGGCTTTTTTGCTTTACTTTATAAGCAGCCTAAAAACATTATTACATGGTCTTCTTTTATGTTTTTAATAGGGCATTTATTGGTGGCTCATAAAGAACTTAGATTTCTTTTTCCTTTATCCTATTTCGTTCCCTTTATGGTCTTGACAGGAATTAGTGTTGTTCAAAGCATTTCCACTTCAAATTCATATCAAAATGTAGTTAATTTTTTCGGCAAGGCATTTTTAGTGATTAATCCTATTCTGCTTTTAATTATCTGCATAAAGCCTGCCAATGAAATTGGATCATTATATAGCCAATTAAGCAGTATAAAGATAGAAAAAACGCTACTATATCAAGATAAAAATCCATATAGATTGACCCCACAAGAGGCTTCATTTTATATGAATAATAAATTGAATATCCTTCAAGTAGATTCGTTCTTGACACAAACTAATAGTAGCACTTCAGATACTGCTATATTTTACAGTGAAGATTTGAATTTTAAGTCAATCGGAGGGCTTCAATTTGTTGGAACAGCTTGGACAAATACGCCTGATTGGCTGAGGAAACTTAACTTTAATAATTGGCTAGATAGGAGGAATAATTATACCTTATATTTGGTTACAAAAAACAAATAAAAGTAACCGCCATAGTAAATAAAAATGCTTCATACCATCAAAAATATCTTGTCTCAAACGCTTGCTTCTCTCCAGAAGAAAAGGAACGATAGCAAGCAATTGTCTAAATACAATGAAATGCTCAATGAAGCTCATTCATTTGTTCAAAACCATATAAGTGAGAATTCGGTTTTGATTGTGAGATTGGATGATATTGGAGATTTTATTCTGTTTGCCCCTAGCCTAATACATTTGTTTGAAAATTTTAAAAATCAAAAATTGTTTTTTCTAGGTAACTTGGTTTGGAAATCTTTGTTTGAGAATTTATTTCCGGAATCAAATGTCCAAACAGTTTGGTTGAATAAAGGGGAATGGTTTTCTAATCTAACTTATAGGAAAGAAATATTTGCACAAATATCAGAGCTGAAACCCGGTCAGATTTTGTTTCCATCTTTTACCCGCAGTATTTTACTAGAAGGGATTTTTAAAGGTGTATTCCCAAATGCCAAAGCTGTGGCTTGGTCAACAAAGAGTGGTTTCAATAAACACATTCTTAATCATAATTATTCCCTACTATTTGATAGACCCGAACATGGCCATGAGTTGGAAATAAATCAATCTTTTGTCGAAAAATATTTTGAATTAGACTTAGCATCAAAGAGCATTTTTTTACGGTTCAATATACCTGAATTCGAACTGCCTAAAAACTATTTCGTGGTATGTATGGGAGGTAACCAAGGATCAAAGCGTTGGTCTGAAAAATCTTACTCAAAATTGGCTGAGTATTATTCAAATCTTCAACCTGATTTTACATGTATAATACTTGGAGGAGCTGGAGATGTTTCATCTGCTGATAAGTTTAAATCAACTTATACCAAAAGCAATTGCCTTGATTTAACAGCCAAGACCAATTTGCTTGAATTTGCTAAGGTTTGTAAGGATGCACAATTGATCATCTGTAATGATACCTCTGCAGCACATTTTGGTGCATTACAAGGTACTAAGGTTTTTGTGATTGCCAACGGAAACAGATATGGTCGTTTCTTTCCTTACCCTAAAGACTTCAAAAACGTAGGAGCAATTTTCCCTAGATCCAAAAATTTCACATTGTCAAAATACTACGATTGGGAAGGGAAAATGAGCATCAATATGATTCAATTAAAAGATGTCAAATCATCGCTTAAGGGCTTTCTTGGTGCCTAAATCATTTGTGATATTAAGTGATTTTAAACTATTTCTGACACTTCTTTATTATTCCTTAAGTTTGAGGGCTTATTAACAAATGCAGGAATATTTACAAAACTGGTACAAACAAAACAAAAGAGATTTGCCTTGGCGTCATACCCAAGATCCTTATCTTATTTGGCTTAGTGAGGTGATTTTACAACAAACACGGGTTGTGCAGGGATTGCCATATTTTTTAAAATTTTCAACTACATATCCAAGTATCAAAGATTTGGCTGAAGCGCCCTTGGATGATGTAATGAAGTTGTGGCAAGGTTTGGGTTATTATAGCCGTGCCCGCAATATGCATCATACTGCAAATCTCATTTATGAGAAATATGGAAATTCATTTCCAACAAGCTATGATGAAATGATTGCACTGAAAGGCATTGGACCTTATACAGCCTCGGCAGTGGCTAGTTTTGCATTCAATCTGCCTTATGCTGTTTTGGATGGCAATGTAAATAGGGTGCTTTCTCGGCTTTTTCTTGTTGATGAGCCTATCAATTCAAGCAAAGGGAAGAAAATATTTGAAAGTCTCTCTTCAGCGTTTTTAGACACAAAACATCCTGCATTACACAACCAAGCCATTATGGAATTAGGGGCATTGGTATGTTTACCTCAAAACCCAAAATGTGCTGAGTGCCCATTAAATGCATTTTGCGAAGCTTTTAAGAAAAACGTAGCTCCCGAATACCCAAAGAAAATAAAGAAGCAAAAGCCCCGTGACCGCTATTTTAATTACATTTTTATTAAACAAAATAATCAAACGTATTTAAACCAAAGGTTCGCAAAAGACATTTGGCAGCATTTGTTTGAATTTCC
>CANHJJ010000301.1 GCA_947460565.1 Bacteroidota bacterium | reverse complement strand
TGTTGCTTTCTATAACCATTCTGTCGCTAGCTGTAATTACAGAATCATAAACACCCAATAAGATGGTCTCTTCATCCAACAATTTGGTGTACATATCAATGTGGCCTGTCCCACCATCGCATGTAAGGGTTGGAAGGTTAACCATTTTTGACAAATTGAATACATTTTTAATGGTATCCAATGTTTGTTGATTAGTCCATGCTGGTTCGTGATTAAAAGTATCAGCGTTTTGAAGGCCAATCATGGTACTAAAAAACATGGTACCAAATCCATCTGCCATCAAGTTTCCACCTTCAGCGTTTAGTTCAGTTTCCCAGTTTTTATAACCCATGGCATCCGCCAATTGTTGGGGGAAAGCGTTATCATAATCTCTACCTTCATAATATTTCATATCAACAAAACCGATGCTATCGTCTTTACCATAATAAAAAGCCATAGGGCCGTAATCGCGTGTCCACCAATCATCTCCAAGTTGTACAATAAATTTGTAATTGTACAAAGGAGTTCCTGCGTGTGTCATATAGGCTTTGATAATGTTGCTATCGTTTGGCTCGTTTATTCTAATCCAAACAGTGCATTCGGGTTGAATGGCATCGCACAATTGTTTTGAGATATAACCATAAGGAGCAGTGGTATCAACCCCAATAACATCGCCATTATTATTATAGTTAAACGACCATGATATGGCCACAGATTGAGATTCTTCAAACTCGCCAGGTACTACAAACTGAGAAGGAAATGCCTTATTAAGTTGTGTTTTTTGTGCTCTTTTTGAAATGCTTCTTGCAGCTTTTTCGGCTGCTGTTTGATAAGCTGGCTTACGAAATTTTGCATTGTTACTTTGCTGTCCATAGACCACGCTTACAGTCATAAAAAGCAAGCCCAAACAAAGCGTTATATTTTTTATCTGTGTCTTCATAGATTTGCAATCTATAAAAATATCAAGTATGTCAATGGAAACCGCGATTAAAAATTACAATTCAGAATATAATAACATTCAATTAACTAACATTGAGTCAAGACCTGAGCCCTTGAAAGTGCTTATGTGTAGTCCAACTTATTTTGACATAATTGATGTAAAAAACACGCACATGTTGGGCCAAAGTGGTAATCTGAATAAAGATTTAGCTAGGCAACAATGGCAAGATTTGCATGATATTTACCTACAATTAAAAGCTGAAGGTGTGGTAGAAGAAGTGATGCTGATTGATGGTGCCGAAGGTTGTGAGGACATGGTTTTTTGTGCCAATCAAACTTTTCCCTGGATAGACAAAAGGGTAGTGATAAGCAAAATGCGTCATCCATCACGTCAAAAAGAAGTACCTTTTTTTGAAGCATACTTTAAGGCTTTGGGATACCAAGCTATTCATTTAAAAGAGGCTACTATGTTTGAGGGCATGGGAGATACCATCCCACATCCACATAAAAAATTATTATATGGTGGCTTTGGTCACCGCAGCGACCCCAAAGCGTATGTTGAAATATCAAAAACTTTACAAGTGCCTATCATCAGATTGGAACTTCCTAATCCCAATTTTTATCATTTGGATACTTGCTTTGTACCTTTAAGTGAAACAGAAGTAATGCTCTGCCGAGAAGCCTTTACAGCCGAGGGCTTGGCAATGATTGAAAGTATGTTTTCTAAGGTGTTTTATATACCCGAAAGTGAAGCCATCAGTAGTTTTTGTTTAAATGCCCATGTCATACACAATGATAAGAATGGAAAGAAAGCAGCTATCCTACAAAAGGGAAGTGTTCATGCGTTAGAAGCTCTGAAGCAATGTGGATACCCCATTTACGAAACCGCCACCAGCGAATTTATGAAATCTGGAGGCAGTGTGTTTTGTATGAAGATGATGGTGTATTAAGAATAACAGGTTATCTAAAGTCCGTTTGAAAGGTAATACGAAATTTTATTAGAACAAGAAACCCATTGATATCCCTGCCCTTATTCCGTAACCTTTAACAATTAAATCTTGTAAGCCACCCCTGTTTGTGTTTTCTGATGCGTTAGAGGGACGATTGCTTGAGGGGTTGATTTGAATTGCATAAACAGGTCCAGCGTAAATATCAAATACCAATTTGTTCTTAACAGTATTTTGCACCCCTAATAAAAAGCCTAAACCTGCTGATAAACAACTTTCATTATAACTACCTTTATCTGTTACCGATTGATTGGTGTTATTGTTTGAATATTTAGCAGTGGCACTTGCATTGATGAATCGTGTAAAAGGTTGTATGTAGGTTCCATTGGCATGGCTACCTTTTAATAAGTAGCGATATTCAAGGGTAAGTGCTTGGCCATTTAATACCCTGTCTTGGCTAGTATAATTGAAGTCAGTCATTATAGATGCACCAAATTGTAGAGCAGTTTCTTTGTCTAAATATTTTGTATAAAAAACTGTAAGAATATTAAAAAACGGGCTAATTAGATTCGCTTTAAGTGAGTTTTTTTTATCGAATTTGTAACCATTATAGCTACTATAATTTGTTTTCCCTGTTGTTGATGAATTTGTATCTTGAATATTTTCTAATTTACGCTTATAAATACTCTGAGCATGCAACACAGTCAGGATACTTGTTAAAAGCCAAATAATTAAGGATAAAAATAATCTTATTTTCATAGTCTTTACTTTGTTATATTTTTTATGCAAGTAAATATTATTATTGAAAATTCATATAAAAAATTTTATCACTTGTATTTATGAAAACAGTCATATTCAGTATTTTGTTTATTCTAAATTGTTTATTGCTAAAGGCACAAACAGAAAACAGATTGGTTCTTCGAAATGTGTCAAATAATTATACGACTAGTAAATTTAAACTAATTGAATTGCCGCAACAAATGATGGTAAATTGGTATGATACTTTTGGTATTGAACACAATGATGATAAGGTACTTTTGTATGTCGTAAAGGACACATTGTTTTTTGATGTACCAAATAACGATACCTTAGTTGAAGCTTTAGCTTACAATCAAATTGAATCCATAAAAATCTTCAGTGTTGGTAAAATTTTATTGAAACCAGTCGCGCTGACTAGCTCTGTTTTCTGTGCTTATGGAGCTGCTGGAACAATAGCACTTTTGGGTTATGGATTATCTAGCAATTATTCAAGTGAACGATTCTTTTTTGTTCTTGCAGGCTTGTTGGTAGCAGGTATCGATGTTCCTCTGTTTTTTATTTCTAAAGCATTATGGACAAGTTCCAATATGACCTACAAAACCGAAAAGTGGAAGCAAATAAAACAGTAGTATATTTTTTAATTTAAAACCATTAGAAGAGCCTTCTCAACTTTGCTAGATTTCATTTCTACTGTTTCATTATAATGGGAGTTCTCACTCCTAAACAATATCTAACATTCAAGTTAGAAACCTTATTTTCTAGTTCGTTCCACTTATTATCAATTCTGTATGCTTAAAAATAGTTTTC
>CANHJJ010000300.1 GCA_947460565.1 Bacteroidota bacterium | reverse complement strand
TCTATAATACCGGTCAACTTAAAAAAGGTGTTTGGAAAGCCACATTCGAATGGAAGATAGGCGAAAAGTTAATGGCTTCAGAGAAAAACATTGAGATAAAATGATCTTCATTACCGCTTTTCTCACAGGACTATTAGGCAGTTTTCATTGTGTGGGTATGTGCGGACCTATTGCATTGGCTACGCCTAATATTGGGCAAAGCTTTTTCGAAAAATTACTTGCTAAACTTTTATACAACCTAGGTAGGGTTTTTACCTATGCCATATTGGGCCTTCTACTGGGAAGTTTTGGTATGGGTTTAAAATTGGTAGGACTGCAACAAAGCATTAGCATTGGTGCAGGAGTTATCATCATCCTAGGCGTATTGCATAGCTCCAAATGGCTTCATTCATTTACGGGTAATCCCTTTTCAATTATCAAAGGACAAAGCATAACAAGGCTCTTTCAAAAGAAATCATACGCGGCCTTGTTTCTTATTGGTGTTTTAAATGGCTTACTGCCTTGTGGTTTTGTTTATATAGGATTGGTAGGTTCGGTAGCTACACAAGATGCTTACCAAGGGGCCTTGTTTATGGCCTTGTTTGGCTTAGGTACTTTACCCTTAATGCTTGGTGTTTCAATGTTGGGGCAGTTTCTATCATTAGATTTACGCAGACGTATCAATAAACTTACACCTGTTTTTGCTATCATCATTGGCTGTGTGTTTATACTAAGAGGCATGAATTTAGGTGTGCCTTACCTGAGCCCAAAAATCCAACAAGAACAAGGAACAGTGGAAGTTTGCCACGAGCCTGGGAAATAATCCTATAAATTAAGTCTTTTCAATGCTTTGTCCAAGGTTGGTGACAAAATACTGCTCCTTATATGGTTGGTGACGCTTTGCTAAACACCAACCATAAGCAATACTGATATGTGCCGTAATTGTTAACATATTAGACCTAGTGTATAGATTTAAAGTTGACGCACATGGTGAAGAACACAGCGGCAAAACACCTACAAAGGCAAAAAAAATCCCGAAACTTTCGCTTCGGGATTTTGTATCAGTCTGGATGAAAATTATTTTATTTTAAATTCTTTTTTCACTTTATCTACCATGTCTAATTTTTCCCATGTAAATAATTCTACTTTCATGGTTTTAGATTTTCCATCAGGCGATTTGAAGGTTTTTGATACTACTTCATTTTTTCTACCCATGTGGCCATAAGCAGCAGTTTCGCTGTAGATAGGGTTACGCAATTTCAAACGCGTTTCGATACCATAAGGAGTCATATCAAATAATTTTGACACTTTTTTAGCTATTTCTCCATCTGACATTTTTACTTTAGAAGTACCATAAGTATTGATGTAGATACCCATAGGATCTTTAACACCAATGGCATAACTTACCTGAACCAATACTTCAGAGCAAAGGCCAGCAGCTACCAAGTTTTTAGCAATGTGACGTGTTGCATAAGCAGCACTTCTATCCACTTTACTTGGATCTTTACCAGAGAAAGCTCCTCCACCATGCGCACCTTTTCCACCGTAAGTATCTACGATGATTTTACGACCTGTTAAGCCTGTATCGCCATGTGGTCCACCAATTACAAACTTACCAGTTGGGTTGATATGGTAATTGATTTTATCGTTGAATAAATGAGCGAATTTTTTGTATTTTTTCTTAACACGAGGAATCAAAATCTCAACAATATCTTTTTTGATTTTAGCTAACATTTTAGCCTCTGCATCAAAATCGTCATGTTGTGTAGAAACCACGATTGAATCAATGCGCACAGGCACATTGTTATCATTGTATTCTAAAGTTACTTGGCTTTTTGCATCCGGGCGAAGGTATTTGATGGCTTTGTTTTCTCTTCTCAAATCAGCTAACTCAATCAAAATCTTATGAGCTAAGTCTAAAGCCAAAGGCATATAGTCGTCAGTTTCATTGGTTGCATAACCAAACATCATACCTTGGTCACCAGCACCTTGGTCTTGTTTTTTCTTACGGTCAACACCTTGATTGATATCAGCAGATTGCTCGTGGATAGCAGAAAGCACACCGCAAGAATTTGCTTCAAACATATATTCACTTTTGGTATAACCTATTTTTTTGATTACATCACGAGCAATGGTTTGTACGTCCAAATAAGCAGAAGATTTTACTTCACCCGCAAGCACTACTTGTCCAGTAGTTACAAGGGTTTCGCAAGCTACTTTCGACTCAGGGTCAAAAGCTAGGAAATTGTCAATTAATGCATCCGAAATCTGATCGGCTACTTTGTCTGGGTGTCCTTCTGATACGGACTCTGATGTGAATAGATACGACATTTTTTATTCTTTTTTTGTTAAGGTTATAAATAATTGCTTGAAAGAAATGCCCAATGCTGCTTTGTGAGGTTTTTCAAATTATATATTTTGACCTTGTAAAGCCCGCATTGTATTTACCACCGTGGTTTTTTCTCGGTTGGTATCCCTCTAGGAATTTCTTAATGCGTGGCAAAAGTATCATTATTAATTAAAAAACAAAATGACATTAGTTGAGCCATGTTAACTGTTTTGTTAATATGTCTTTCTGCCATTGCTCATAGCTTTGCATTTGGTAATAGCCTTTCATGGTATTCTTATAGCTAATTTGATTAGAGAAATGGTTGGCCAATTCAGCTGCAGGTGCCGCTAATCTGCCATTAGGACTCAATATGGCTTGGAATAAATTCTTGGCCACTTCATTGTCCAAGTGGTTCAACACCTTCAAGCTATTGAAAGCTTGTATGCGGGTTCTAAACTCATATTGTGAAGAAGCAAAACTTGTAATCTTGTTCAAAGCATCCTCACGATTAAAGCTTTTATCTATCAATAATCCTGCTAGGGCGCCTATTTCATAGCGTTTTATCATGATGTTGTTATTCATGCCCCAAGTGTTTTTAGTAGCTTCCAACACATACTCCATGGTTTTTTTATCAAAGCTTTTTTGATATAGTTTTTCCATGGCTACTTTCACTACATCATAGCTACTATCACTAAGAGCCACCAGGCATATTTGCTTCCAAGGGCCACTCATATCTACCAATCCTTTTAACACCGCTTCACGGGTAGATGATTTTTGTTTGATATTCATCAAGTTCATCATGACCACTTGGCTCTTTGGGTCTTTATCACTTATCAATTGCGAAACAATCTCATTGATAATGCCATAATGTTTTTCACGGTTTAATGCTTCTATCAATACTTCTCGTTTTGTATCTAATGGTATTTCCCTTAATGCCAAGGCTGCATCATACCTATCAAGATAATATTTGGCTTTTTCAATTTGTTCTTCAATCTCTTCAATTGATTTCTTAAACGTAACTTGTTTGATAATATTTGAATTTGGGTCGAACAAAACAAAGGCTATTTCCTTCTTATTTGGATTAGGAATTTTGATCCTTTCATAAGCCTCTTTGTTCATTTCCTTT
>CANHJJ010000299.1 GCA_947460565.1 Bacteroidota bacterium | reverse complement strand
GAGCAGGTCTCATGGCAAAAGCCAAATGCCAATTTGTATTAACTACTGTATCTTTATCTCCTGTTGTCAAATTGTAAAACACATCATAGGGATAAGATGGAGTTCCTGTACCCATTGAAACTGAATCTAATCTAATATTTTGCGCTGATACAGCAGCGGAAAGTGCTAATAAAATAATGCTTAATATGTTTCTTTTCATTTTGTTTAATTTTTCAATTAATTAACGATACAAAGAAACCTATGGATTTAGGGCATACAAATGATAGCTGTCATTATTGGGCTTTATGACAGATTTATGACACATTAATATTTTTTAACTACTGTTGTGGCTTCTCCATTACTCTGATAAAGCTTAGCATTGATTGAGGAATTGTAAAAAGTTTATCATAATTTGAAGTAAGATTGAATTTATTATTTAATTGTTTGGGATTGAACATGATTTTCAAGGTGCGTAGACCTTCATCCTGGGTGTAGTGAAGGGTCTGGCTAAGATATCGATAATATTGGAAGGAGCATTTGAGATAGTGATGGTTTTGAAAACTTAATCGTTAGCGTTCTTTTGACTTGATACTTCGACTCCGCTCAGCATAAATTCCAAACGAAACAATCCCGCTGAGCGGGACAAGACTGCCATAAAACCTTGGAAAATGTAATTTGCTTTTTTCTGCTGCGCATACTAAGCCGTCATGTAAGAGCTAATGAGCCATAGTAAATAGGATAGGCATGACTCAAGTATGCTATCTCATGCTTCGACTCCGCTCAGCAACCCATCCCACAAAAAACCAAAAACATTTTCTGGCAGATTTTATGAATGTCGGACGGAATGCAAACCGTTCGCGAAGCGATTTTCGCAGTGCCGTGAAATCATTGCGAATCCCGTTCCGAAACATCGGAACGCGATGAAGCAATCTCTTAAAACAGATTGCCACACTTCATCCCGATGCATCGGGATTTCGTTCGCAAAGACGCGGGTTCTAGTAGCAAAAACTTTACAGCGTCAAGGAGAAATCTTTTTGTTCGAAATGTCCATTGAGCGGAGCCGAAATGGCATTTCGACTCCGCTCAACGACCAATAGGCACCTTGATTCCGATTAATCGGAAGAAGCATTTTGTCCCGATACATCGGGATTTTGATGCCTCAAAAGGAAAAATAGAAACCATTAGATAGGTGGTAGCTTAGCCGAAGGCTAGTAAAAAAATATTGAGTCATCAGTATGTTCGGATTCACTTGCAGGCGAGGACGCCTGCAAGGGCGAGGGGAAACATCCACCTTACCCTCCGTTAGCTAACGGAGGGAATCCAAAACAAAAAAGGTTTGAAAATTACTTTTCAAACCTTTTCTGAATTATGGTAAGTGATAGATTTATTTATCAATTTCAGCACAAAGTGCATTGAATATAGCTTCAATTTCACCAATACCATCAATACCTTTATATTTATTTTGCAATTGGTAAAACTCCTTCACAGGCATGGTCTCACCATTATACACATCAATTCTTTTTTGAATAACGGCTGGGTCTTGGTCATCCGCGCGGCCACTGTCTTTACCTCTTAATAAAAGACGTTTGCGAAGCTCTTCTTCTTCCACTTCAAGGGCCAACATCATCGTGATGCTAGTACCTTTTGATGCCAATAATTCATCAAGTGCTTTAGCTTGTGCTTGGGTTCGAGGAAATCCATCAAAAATGAAGCCTTTGGCATCTGGGTTTTTATTTACCTCACCTGCCAACATACCAATGGTTACTTCATCTGGCACCAATTGTCCTTTGTCTATATAGCTTTTAGCCAATACCCCCAATTCGGTGGCCGACTTAATATTTGCCCTAAAAATATCTCCCGTTGAAAGGTGTACCAAATGATACTTTTCGATAAGTTTGGCACTCTGCGTGCCTTTTCCTGCGCCCGGAGGGCCAAATAGTACAATGTTTAGCATGATGACTTGTTAATAATTGATGGCGAATAAAATCAAATATTTTAATTTTAACTATGAGTTGTACATGAATTAAGTTTTTTCTACGTAAATATGCTTCAAGTTGCGGCCAAAACCATCGTAATCTAGGCCGTAACCCAATAAAAATTTATTCTCTACTTCAAAACCAATGTATTTAGGTTGCAAATCCACTTGCAAGGCTTCAGGTTTTAATAAGAGCGAACAAACCTCAATACTTAAAGGGTTTTTCTCCTTTAAAAGATGGATGATATAATCTATGGTAAGGCCTGTGTCAATAATGTCTTCAATAATCACTACATGATGACCTGCAATATCTCCTTTAAGACCTATCAATTCTTTTATGCTACCCGTGCTTTGTATGCCCGCATAACTCGAAGCTTTGATAAACTCTATTCTACACGCAAGATTGATTTGTTTCATTAAGTCGGAAGCCAACATAAACGAACCATTTAGTACAGCTACAAACACTATGGGCTTACCCGCATAGTCATGGTTAATAGATTCAGCAAGGGTTTTCACCCTGTTCAATATCTTATCTTCTTGGATAAATATGTCAAAGTTTCGATCTAATACTTGAATAGATGGCATAGGCTATTTTTTAATAGAAGAACTTTAACACCACTATGGCAAGCCCGTAGGTAAAGGTTGATAAAATGATACCACGTGCAGTTAAGTATTTTTCAAAATGGATGAAGAGGTAGAAAACCCCTAAATTAATAACCACACACAAACTCAATAGGGGAGAGAGCATTTTTTCTTTTACCGCCAACTCCAAAAAACTTGAAATATTTTGAAGCGAATAGTTAACCAAATAAAAGATAAGTATGCCAATACTTGGAGCTACCAAGCCTAATAAAACACCCAACCAAAAATTATCTAACTTATTTTTCATCTGTAAAATTCCAAGTGTTTAAGTATGAAATAGCATGGTGTGCGGTTAGATCAAACTGAACAGGCACTATCGAGGCATAGTTATTGGCCAAAGCCCATTCGTCTGTATCTTCACCTTGGTCGTAGTTTACAAATTTGCCCGTAAGCCAATAGTATTTGCGGCCATTGGGGTCTTGTCTTTCATCAAACTCTTCTTGCCACTTGGCATTGGCTTGGCGACACACTTTAAATCCTTGCCATTCAGATTCGGCTATTTTAGGCACATTCACATTTAGCAAAACGCCTTTAGGCAAACCATTGGTTAAAATATCGGACGCAATTTTTCTGGCAACTCTTTTGGCTAGCGTAAAATCAGCATCATACGAAAAATCACATAGGGAGAAACCTACAGCTGGAATGCCTTCAATAGCTCCTTCTACTGCAGCACTCATGGTGCCACTGTATATCACATTGATGGATGAGTTTGAACCATGGTTGATTCCAGAAACCAATAAATCGGGTTTGCGGTGCATCACTTTATCTACGGCTAATTTTACACAATCAGCAGGGGTGCCGCTACATTGGTATGAAACAATATCTCCATATAGGTTGGTTTTC
>CANHJJ010000298.1 GCA_947460565.1 Bacteroidota bacterium | reverse complement strand
GTATTACTATCTAATAAAGTACCATCATCTAATAGAAGATATGAAGCATTTGTTGAGACTGGAACAGAGCCCAAATCAGTTTCCTTACCAATTGATACTGTACCACCTTTTATGTTTAAACCGTTATAGGTTTGGGCATTTGCATTTGAGGTTTGAAATGTCAAAGTACCACTTCCTGTTTTATTTAAAATGCCGCTACCAGTAAATGTGCCAGTTGTATTGGTATATTTAATACCAGATGCAACATCAAAAGTTGATGCACTGTTATTAAAATTAAATGCCCTAGCACTTGCAATTGAAGTGGTGGTTAATTGAAAAGTCCCGGCATTTATTGTAACTCCAACGGCTGTGCCTCCTACACGATTTGCACCATTTACCGATAAGATTCCACCATTAATAGTTGTACCACCAGCATACGAATTACTTGCATTTGTTAAAAACACCGTTCCAGAAGTATTTTTTGTCATAGCTGCTGCGCCACCCCCTATTATTGCATCAATTGTTCCTGATGAAACTGATATTGAAGAAGGATTAAGCGTTCCAGTACTTCCAGTAATACTTCCGCTAGTTAATGTTAGTGTGGAAATACTATCCGTAAATGCACCTGCTGAATTTAATATACCACCATTTATTGTCACTGATCCTGCATCTGCTAAAACGTTTGATGCAGCTAATGAAACTGATCCAGCATTTATGTTTAAACCACCATTAAATGTATTTGCTCCACTTAAAGTCAATGTTCCTGCACCTGCTTTTGTTAATGAACTGCTAGATCCTGAAATGATTCCACCAATAGTTAAAGTACTTGCATTAGCAGTTACTGTTCTGCTTGAACTTGCACCCAAAGCCACAGCACCCGTACCTAGATTCAAGGCATTGCTTCCTGTAAAGGCAAAATCTGCACCCCATGTTTGAGGGTAATTAGATGTGGTTATGCTACCTCCAGAGGTATTGTCTATCGTACCACCATTTATAGCAAAAGTTCCAGCCGTGGTGCCTAATGCAGCAGCATTATTTATATTTAATTGTCCACTCGTAAGTGTAACACCTCCAGTATTAGTATTGGTACCACTAAGTGAGGTTGCTCCGAGACCATTTAAAGTAAGTAAACCTGAACCTGAGATTACTCCAGTTAAACTTAAAGGCGCAGCAGCTATTGGTGCTATACTTAGTCCATTTGTTAGAGTTAATCCTCCACTTAATATTATTGGGCTACTTCCACTAGTAGCTATAGTATAACCTGCAGTGCCAATAACAGTAGAATTAGCAGTTAAACTTGAAGGTATGGTAATAGTACCAGTTCCATTATTAATATTTGCAATACTTGTAGAAGAATTACCCCAAACTACCCCAGTTCCACTAGCATTATTTGTTGGGCTTATCCAATTGGTATTGCTTGTATTCCAGGTACCTGTGCCACCAGTTGCAGCGCCTGTTCCACCAGATGTAGCACCATTCCAAAAAAAGTTGGTTGATGAAGAAACGGTTGTTCCAGTTATTGTGAAATTCTTGCATCTAACAGTCTGAGATGATGTAATTGTATTTCCTGTGCCTTTGTAAATAAATACTCTAACATATAATGTTTGACCATTTGTAACACTTATTGACAATGATGAAACCGTTGTTGTTGAGGCAGAAGATGATAGGGCAAATGTAGAACCCACACTTGTGGGAGAGGTAAATGAAGAACTATATGAATATTGAATTTCTCCTGTAGCAGTAGCACTTGACAAATTGTTTGTTGTTGCAATATCGGTAATAGTCAAATTATTGCCACTTGATGGTGAAATACTAAATTGGTAATAATCATTTGCATCTAACCCGGTCGTTCCCCAACCATTAGATGACACACCGTTAGTTGTATAACTCATTGTTCCAATACCAGAACCACCCGATTGCGCTCCTCCACTTACAGATCCTGTCACAGAAGCAGAAGAATTTGCCGTTAGAGCCCAAGTTGAAGTTGCTGCAACTTGCCCCATCACCCCATTCGTACCCAGCATCAATAGCAAGGTCAAAAAGCTGAAAAATTTTGTAGTAGAATATTTCGTTCGTTTGAAGGAAGTACCCATTAATTTTGATAGAATTGTGTTCATTATGTGGTTGATTTTTATGTAGTAACAGATTAAATTAAAAACTTCCAAATAAATAATAAAAAATAGCTTTTACATATTTATTTTTTTTCAAATCTATAAATGATTATGCGATAGCATGTTAAGAAATTGTTAACCTTGTAATACATTAAAATAAAGTTATTTAACAAATGGCAGAATGAATAAATAGGCCACATTGGCAAGCAAGAGAAACACCCATTTAAACCTTATCCCGTACATCGTAAATCTATTTATAGATAATTTAACACAATTTTGTAGAATTATATTTACTTTTGAAAAAAATTAAAATACTAAATATGGTATCTTATTTAACCTATATTAAAATCGCGGTCATCATTATAGCAATCATTATTGTGCTCATAATAATGATGCTATATCTAAAACGATTCACTAAAATTAATAAATGTCCAAACTGCGGAGTAAAAGACTCTCAAAGGGTTGAAAGGGATTTATTTACTTCGATTTTTCTATTCTTTTACAAGGTGCAATCATACAGGTGCCACAAATGTTGGCAGAGGTATTACGTTAGGTAATAATAGTTAGTTTTACTTCATCTATTTTTGACTCTAATTGTCATTTAATTTATATTAAAATAGTTTTTACCCCAAGCCGTCATCTTATTGCGCAGGTAAAATAAAACACTAAGATTATTTTGTCAAAAAACTATTTTCACAAAAATTTAAAACCCATGACAGACTTACTAATAGGAATAATCATATTATTGATTGTTGGTACAGCCTTAGCCGTATTTATAAGAAATTATGTAAAGAAATTTGTGAGCAAAGGCATATGCCCGAATTGCGATGCACGAGATTACAAGAGGGTACAAAGGGATTTTGTAACAAAATATCTTTTATTCTTTATCAAGGTACAAACACTAAAATGTACCAAATGCGGATTTCGATTTAACCTTAAATTGAAAACAAAAAAACAACTACTTTCTTAATCCTATTTCTCTCAATCTTTCATTTAAATACTCTCCAGCCGAAATAGGTTCATAGTGTCGTTGGTAATCAGATGTCACACAACTTTCTAAGCAATCCAATCTCATATCACTTCTTGGATGTAAGAAAAACGGTATACTAAATCGGGGATTAGCCCATTGTTCGCGAGGTGGGTTTACAACCCTATGTGTGGTAGATTTTAATTTATTGTTCGTTAATCGTTGCAACATATCGCCCACATTTACCACCAATTGTTCAGGAAGTGCAGTTATTCCAACCCACTCACCTTGTTTGTTTAGCACCTCCAATCCCTCTGCTGATGCACCCATAAGCAATGTAATCAGATTAATATCCTCATGCTCTGCCGCTCTTACTGCCGACTC
>CANHJJ010000297.1 GCA_947460565.1 Bacteroidota bacterium | reverse complement strand
AAGAAATTCAAGAAGAAATTCGAGAAAACGGGTGTTGTAAAAGAACTTCGTTCACGTCAAGCATTCACTAAAAAGTGTATTGTGAAACGTCATCAAATCATTCGTGCAGCTTACAAGCAACAGCTCCAACAAGCCGCAGAATTGTAGTTTTAGTTGAATTTCAGCTATATAAAAGCCGATGGAAATATTTTTCATCGGCTTTTTATTTTCAAGGAAATATGTTTACATTCGAAGTAGATTATTGCACAGCCTATGTTGCTTGTTGATTCAATTAATAATTATTTAAAATTTCTTCAATTTGAAAAATTAAGCAGCAAGCATACTGTCATTTCATACCAAACAGATTTGTTGCAATTTAAATCCTTTCTCGAATTACATTATAAAACAGATGATATTATTAAAGTGAATCATCTGATTATTCGTTCGTGGTTGGCTCATATGCTCAATGAAGGCATTTCAGCTAGAAGTATTTCAAGAAAATTATCCACGCTTCGCGCATTTTATAAATTTTTAAAGAAGGAAAATTTAATTGTAACTAATCCACTTACAAAAGTTCAAGCTCCTAAAATTGAGAAAAGATTACCCGTTTTTTTAGAGAAAAAGTCAATTGATAAATTAATTGATGATGTTGAATTTACGGATGATTTTGAAGGCGAAAGAGATAAGTTGATTATTAATCTATTTTACTCTGCCGGTCTACGATTAAGCGAATTGATTAACTTGAAGATATCTGATATTGATAGCTATAACAATCAAATTAAAGTATTGGGTAAAAGAAATAAAGAAAGAATCATTCCCGTAAGTAATGAGATAATTAATCAAATAAATAAGCATCTACTTAATAAAAACAGTAAAGGATTTTCAAACGAATTATTATTTTGTACAAACAAAGGACAGAATTTGTATTCAAGATTGGTTTATAATATCATACATCAAAAATTAGCATTAGTCAGCAGCTTAAAAAAGAAGAGCCCACATGTATTGAGGCATACCTATGCTACCCATTTATTAAATAATGGAGCTGATTTAAATGCAATAAAGGAATTGCTTGGACATTCTAGTTTAGCTGCTACCCAAGTATATACTCACAATAGCATTGAACGACTAAAGGATGTTTATAATAAACGCCATCCTCGAAGTTAGTCAGGCATTTTAATTAACAATTTAAATATAAAATTATGAAAGTTGACATTCAATCCATCCATTTTGATGCAGATCAAAAACTATTAGATTTTATAAACAAAAAAATTGAAAAAGTTGGTACTTATTACGAAGACATAAGAAGTGTTGATGTTTATTTAAGGCTTGAGAAAGATGTTGAAAAGGACAATAAAACCGTAGAAGTAAAAATAAATTTAAACCATAATCCCATTTTTGCTAAAGAACACAGTTCAACATTTGAAGCTGCAACAGATATGGTTATAGACAAATTGGTTGCTCAAGTAAAGAAACACAAAGAAAAGCTCCAAGCAAAAGGCTAGTATCTCTATTAGACCCATTTATATTGCCCAAAATTGCAGTTTTGTTAAACAGTAAATTCTAAAAACAATAAACGTGGTGAACGTTTATTGTTTTTTATCCTTCAGCTCAACTTAATTTTTTAAAGGATTAAATGTAGTTTATTGAATGAGTCTTTGAGTAATTATTTCTTGAATAGTTGCTCCTTAACTAATTCAAATATAACGTCTAGAGATTTGTTAAGAAAATCAAACATTATCCACTAAAGTAGTTACTAATTAAACTTTTTAGGTCTTCATAAATTATTCATTTTTTATTGTGCTAAACAAATTTCAGTGCCCTAAATTCTATTCAGTGGCCCTTAAATTATGCTCTTTTTCTGTATTTATTTTTTGCTGTAAATTATTATTTTATTTTAATAGTTGTATCTTTGATTTTTTTGGTATGATGTGTGATTTTGAAATATAATTGTCATTTCACTGCATCTATTTAAAGAATAAAATAGTATTACAAATCGTGAATATTAAGATGTTGAAATATAGGTTTACTTTTCTTGCGTTACTATTTTCTTTTGGCATTTTGTTGGCTCAGGTTGGTGGAATCCGAATTGGTGGAGGTATAGGATATAGTTTGTATACTGGCAACCAAATGGATCAAAAAATATCATTTTCAACGAGAGGCAAAAGTGAACTCAATTTGGGTAGCACTCTGCAAATGCATGTTGCTATTAATGATAAATACGAGATTGGAATAAAATATTTGACAACTAGTTTGTGGTCATTCAAATCAAAGGATCAATTGGGACTTAGTGCAGAAATTGAGGAACTGGGATTAATTCTGCAAAGAAGTTTGAATGATAATATTAAAATAAATGATGATCGGTTTACGTTTAATGTTTTTGCTGGGGTCGGAGCATGCAGATTCAAATCCGCTTTTTATGATTTTTCAAACCCTAATTTACCCTTTACATCTGTAGGTTATGGAAATAACGCAACAGTAACTGGTATATCATTGCCTGAAAAATTAGTACAACCTATTCTTATTGGTGGATTTAGTATTGGGTTCAGAATGACAGAGTTTATGACTATTTACTTTGAGAATAGTTTTTCAACTACCAATTCCAACAAAATTTCTGGTAACTTATTTCGCAAAAATGCCATACCCCCTGATGGTTATACTTTCCACGCCCTTACCCTTTATTTGAATTTGTACAAAAGCCGAGACTCAAGAAGGATAAGGTGTCCTAGGTTTTAATTTATGAGCAGATTGAATAATTGCTCAACACCTGCCACTGCTTTTTCCTGTATGAAATGAACTTGTTTATTGTTTAGTGTGATTTGCTTTGGGTCAATTACGTAAACAGGTGTTTCAGGTTTTGTATAATTAATCAAACCTGCTGCGGGGTATACTTGTAAGGATGTACCAATGATTATAAATACATCCGCATCGCTAACAATTTCTGCAGCTAATTCTATCATAGGAACTGACTCCCCAAACCACACAATATGCGGTCGAAGTTGATGTCCTGATTTACATAGATCGCCCATTTTCAGCTCCCAACCTGATATTGGATAGATATCATCAGAATTGCGGGTACTTCTTGATTTAACAATTTCGCCATGTAAATGACAAATATTATTTGAACCCGCCCTTTCATGCAAATTATCAATGTTTTGAGTAATGATTTGCACATCAAAATGCTTTTCTAATTCAGCTAATAAAACATGCGCTTTATTAGGTTCAGCTTCTAATACTGCCTTGCGTCTTTCATTATAAAACTGTTGAACCAAAGATGGATTTTTATGCCAAGCTTCAGGTGTAGCAACATCTTCGATATTATAGCCTTCCCACAAGCCATCGCTATCTCTAAAAGTTTTTAAACCACTTTCTGCACTTATACCAGCACCCGTGAGTACAACTAGTTTTTGTTTCATCCTACTCTATTTTTTTTTCAAATATATTCACAGTATTTTACATTTACTTTT
>CANHJJ010000296.1 GCA_947460565.1 Bacteroidota bacterium | reverse complement strand
TTATTTATTGAAATGTCAACTTTGTTGTAACTATCGTATTGGTATGAAGATAAATTGCCGACATCGTTCTTGTCACGAAATTTTCTAGCGTTGTTCACGATGCGAAGGGCAGGATTTACCCCTGGTTTAATAACAACTTCCTTGAGTTCCGAACTAGATTCACTTAATTCGATAAGCAGGTTTTGAGATTGTCCTCGTTTGATGCTTCGGGTGTATTTTTTATATCCCACATAACTTACCACAATACTATCAACAGCCTCTGTAGTTTTTAATTTAAAATTACCTTCAAAGTCGGTAGTCGTACCAATACGCGTTCCTTTAAATCCAACACTTACAAAGGGCAGTGCCTCTTTGTTTCTTTTGTCTTGAATTTTACCACTAATAAATGTTTCTTGCTGAGCAAGAGACAGAAAGGGAATCAACAAAAGTAGGGCTGCGAAAAAGCGCATTTTAAAACTAAGTACTTTGAGTGTTTTAGACAATTTAAATTTCCTTTACCCTAATTTAGCATACGCATTTTCATTCTAATATTTTGCAAGGGTCTGTCAGATTGGCCTTTAGAAACGGAAGAAATTTTATCTAACACATCAAAACCTTCAACCAATTCGCCAAAAACAGTGTATTCACCGTCCAAATGAGGCGCGCCACCAATGGTCTCGTAGGTTTCAACTTGTGGTTCTTCGTAAACAAAATCACCCCCCGATTTTAAATACAATTCTTCTACGCTTGGCTTTAAGGTTTCAATAAACGCTGTCAGACCAGCTTTATCTTTAGCTGTTTGAAAGGCACTAATGGTTGAGTTGATTGAATCTTTTTGAATTAGGTCGTAGAATATTTTTTGTTTGCGATTCAAATTTTTCTGATTCATGGTGTTAGCCAATTGATCCCGTTTATATTTTTGTCCATCTACGATATAAAATTGACAACCGCTGCTAGCTTTTTCTGGGTTATTATCTCTAGCTGCAGCCAATGCCCCTCTTTTGTGCCATAAGCCATTCACGATTTCAGCAGGTATTTTATACCCCACATCCCCACCACCAAGCATCGCAGATGAATCTGCATTTTTTGAAGTAGGGTCACCGCCTTGGATCATGAAACCTTTGATGATGCGGTGAAACAAAAGACTATCATAAAAACGTTGTTCAACCAATTTAATGAAATTATCTCTGTGATTTGGGGTTTCATTGTATAACAAAACCTTCATGACTCCCAAATCAGTGTTTATTTCAACCATCCGGTTCGTATTACTATCTCTAACCACCAATTTTTTAACCACTTTTTTCGTGATTTTCTTTTTCACCACTTTCCTTTTTTCCACTATTTTTACTGGTTTACCAGGTTGAATGCTTGCTCTTTGCACTTGCGCTTGCCCTGCATACATCACACATAAGCAAATCATTACAGATAGTATTTTCGTCATTTTGTTATTGTTCTTCATTTTCAAATAATCCTTCATTTTCAAAATATTTTACAATTAGCTCTTTCAAATAATTTTCTTGGGTAGCTAAATCGGTAAATGGTATTTTTTTAAGTAAATTGTAATGTGGCCAACCATGTTCATCCATGTTCTCAAAGGCATAATACCCATCATAACTTAATAATTTACATGTGGCAATATGCATTAAATCTACCTTTTCTTCTTTCTCGAACTTGCGATTTTGCCCTAATTCTCGCATACCTATGATATACAAAAGTCCATTCATATCAGGTTTCTTGCCAAATAGTTTTTTTAACTCAAACACCACACGATACCATTTTGCCTTAGTTGCATCATCTAGTGATGGGGCTTGTTGGTTTTCCAATTCCATAGATGGCAAATGTAAACAAGTTTTTTGCTTAGCACAATTACACATTCGCAAAATACATTATGTTTGAATTATGAAAAAATATTTGATAGCCATTATTCTCCTTCTGCCATTTATAAAAGGAGAGGCTCAAACCATAGTTGCAGGTCCCATGTTAGGCTATGCTGAACATACCGAAAGCCTTATTTGGCTTCAAGTCAGAGATGTTCAGCAGGCTACAATTAGCTACACTGAAAAAGGAAAAAGTGATTGGAAAGAACTGACCTTAAGTGCCAAAAAATCTAGTGATGCCCAAGTAATAAAGTTTGTGTTAAGCGGTTTGAAAATGGGAGCTAGCTATCAGTATAAAATTCTTTTAGATGCCAAAGAGCAGACTTTTACCTACCCCCTTGCATTTAAAACCAAACAATTATGGGAATGGAGAGGCGATGCCCCCGATTTTTCCTTTTTGTTAGGTTCATGTAATTATGTTAACGATACAGCTTATGATAGACCGGGAAAGCCATATGGACAAGGAACCAATATATTAAACTATATGGCCGAAACAGGTGCTGATTTTATGTTGTGGCTAGGAGATAACACCTATACACGAGAAGCCGATTATAGCAGTGAAAGTGGCATGAAATACCGATACCAGCACACGCGAAGCGATGGGAATTTGCAAAAACTATTGGCTAGTATGAACCATTATGCCACTTGGGATGACCATGACTATGGGGATAATGATGCCAATAAATATTTTTGGTTTAAAGACCTTAGCCGAAAGTTATTTGTTGAATATTGGGGCAATAAAATTTTTGGTCAGAATGGAGAAGGCGTATATCAAAATTTTAAATGGAGTGATGCAGAATTTTTTATGTTGGATGATAGGTGGTTCAGAGACGAAAGCGAATTGGATGAAAAAAAGAATAACAAAACTCAATTAGGTGCCAAGCAACTTGATTGGCTTAAACAAAGCCTAGTGCACAGCAGTGCGGTTTTTAAATTTATTGTGGTTGGCGGTCAATTTTTAAATACCGAAACCGATAAAGAATCTTTCAATTTATATAAAAAAGAAAGAGCTGAATTGCTTAAATTTATAACAGATAATAAAATCAATGGGGTGGTATTTTTGTCGGGAGATAGACATCATACTGAACTTTTGAAATATGAATCTAAACCGGATGATTCTGATGCTAGTGGAACTAAAAAATCTTATGCATTTAATTATCCTTTGTATGATTTGACGAGCTCTCCTATCAGTGCAGGTCCTAGTAATGTCTTAAAAACCAAAGAAGCTAATAATCCATACAGGGTGGAGAACACTTTGGTAGTTGATAATAATTATTGTGGTATAAAGATTAGCGGCAAAAAAGGCCAAAGGCAATTGACCATTTCATGTTATGATAAAACAGGTATTGTTAAATGGGGTTATACCATTAGCGAAACAGATTTGAAGGGAAAATAGGTTTTTTCCGTCAGTTAACCGTTATAATTTACTCTATTATCCGTTATTTGTTCAGAAGAGTGAAGAAATAAAAAGTCAATTATTCCTAAAAGGCTGTCATTAAAAAGACAGCCTTTCTTTTTTAAGGTTATCGGTGTCATATTTGTTATGAATATAATTTTATATTGCAGGCATTAATATGAAGAACACAATC
>CANHJJ010000295.1 GCA_947460565.1 Bacteroidota bacterium | reverse complement strand
AGTTGATGCCATTAGTGATGGCCTAAAATTGTCGATGCGCAAGCATGATAATTTGGTCTTGATGGGGCAAGACATTGCTGAATATGGTGGTGTGTTTAAAATAACGCAAGGTTTTGTGGAAGAGTTTGGCAAAGCAAGGGTTAGAAATACCCCTCTTTGTGAAAGTGCCATTCTGGGTGCTGGATATGGCTTGTCTATCAAAGGCATGAAAGCCATGGTAGAAATGCAGTTTGCCGACTTCGTGAGTGTTGGTTTTAATCAAATTGTAAATAACCTAGCTAAAAGTTACTACCGTTGGGGACAAAATGCTGATGTAGTAGTGAGAATGCCCACAGGTGCGGGCATGGGTGCAGGCCCTTTCCATTCTCAAAGCAACGAGGCTTGGTTTTTCCATGTGCCAGGCTTGAAAATTGTATATCCTTCTACACCGTCTGATGCCAAAGGACTATTATCTGCGAGTATTTCAGATCCAAACCCAGTATTATTTTTTGAGCATAAAAACTTATACAGAAATACGGAAATTGAAGAGGCCGTTTTTGATGATTATTATGAATTAGAAATTGGCCCTGCTCGCAAGGTGCAGGAAGGGGAGGAAATATCAATCATTACTTATGGTGCGGGTGTTCATTGGGCAAGCAAATATGCCAAAGAACAAAATATTGATGCCGATATAGTTGATTTAAGAACACTCATGCCTTGGGATAAAAATGCAGTAGAGCAAAGTGTGAAGAAAACAGGTAAAGTAATTGTGTTGCATGAAGATACCCTAACAGGTGGAATAGGCGCAGAGATTGCCGCTCACATTGCCCAACATTGCTTCAAGTTCCTAGATGCACCTGTGGTGAGGGTAGCATCCCTTGATACCCCAGTGCCTTTTAATACAGATTTAGAGCAAAATTACTTGCCAAAAGAAAGACTAAAAGCCGCTATTGACGAATTATTGAATTACTAGTTAAGCGCTGATTCTAATATAGCTTTTACACTTTCGGTGGTAAAGGGTTTGGCTAGAAACGCTACATTGGTAAGGTTTCCTATGCGCTGTGCGAAATCATCCTGACTGATTGAGCTAACAAACACCACTTTGCATTTATCGCCTATAATTTTGGATGTATTGATACCATCCATGCTGTTTTGAAGGCCAATGTCCATCATCACCAGGTCAATTTTTTCAAGTCTTGCAATATCGATGGCTTCAAAGCCACTTGCTGTGCTAATGATATTTGTGTGGCCTAAGTTTTCTAATGCTTTGCGAAGTAAACCCCTGCTTACAGCATCATCCTCAACAATCAAAATTTTTGTGTTTTCCATAGTCCTTTTGTTTCAACAAATCTTACGAAAAAGATTGACAATTCCCCAATTAGTTTTGAAGCCATAAAAAAAGCCGTTTCATTTGAAACGGCTTTTGAGTTATTTATCCTAAATAGGCTTTTAATATTTTGCTCTTGCTCGATTTACGCAATCTGCGTAATGCTTTTTCTTTAATCTGACGCACTCGCTCTCTAGTTAAACCAATCTTCTCGCTAATGTCTTCTAAGGTATGCGCAGGGCCACCATCAAGACCATAGTAAAACTTCAAAACGTCTTTTTCTTTTTCGCTCAAAGTTGAGATTACACGGTTGATTTCTTTTTGAAGCGATTCGTTAATCAATTGAACATCTGGTCTTGGCTCATCGTTGCTATCCAACACACCTAAAAGGGTATTGTCTTCGCCTTCTGTCAATGGAGCATCAATACTTAAATGTCTACCTGTACTTCTCATGGCATTTTCCACTTCAAGTACAGGAATATCCATTGCTTCTGCTATCTCATCAACGGTTGGTTCGCGCTCTAATTCTTGTTCAAGTTTGGCAGCAGTGTTACCAATTCTACCTATCGAACCTACTTTGTTTAACGGCAAACGAACAATACGACTTTGATCAGCCAAAGCTTGCAAAATGGATTGTCTAATCCACCAAACTGCGTATGAAATGAATTTAAAACCACGGGTTTCATCAAAACGTTTTGCCGCTTTAATCAAACCTAAGTTTCCTTCATTAATTAAATCACCAAGTGTTAACCCTTGATTTTGATATTGTTTTGATACAGAAACAACAAAGCGCAAATTGGCGTTTACCAAACGCTCTAGTGCTACTTGATCTCCTTCACGAATTCTACGAGCTAGTTCCACCTCTTCTTGGGCATCAATCATCGGCACTTTACTAATCTCATTCAGATACTTATCTAACGACTTGCTTTCGCGATTAGTAAACTGTTTGCTTATTTTAAGTTGTCTCATCTATACTTCTTATTTCCTATTGTTAAGTGAATGTTTAAAATTTGGGTTGCAAATTTCGCAAAAAGATAAGCCATTAACGAAAAAAAGCAATATATTTTATATAAGATTTTCTTTTACAGAGCATTAATGTTTTTAATTTGCAGGTATCTGACAAAATTATTTTACCTTTTTGCATGATAATTAAGCACTTAGCTAAATCTGATTAAAAGGTAAAATTTCTAGCAAAATCTACAGGGTTCAATTTGTTTAAATTCAACAAGAAACTTGCTCTTTCAAAAGGATGGTTTAAGCTTTGGCTATCCCAAGCATTCAGAACATCTGTGGATGCAAATAGAGGGAGATAAATTTCGAAAATTCCTTTTGCAACACTTAGGTAAACCCCTCCGCTGTAGTTGGCTTTAGCCTCATATTTGTTACTCAAAGTGCTAGTGTTGTATGAAACCATTTCTCCATAAACCATATCAGCATAAACTCCAATAGGTAATTTAACTGGAAAAGGTATAGTAATATTGGCAGATGTAAGCCAAGTTTTACTGCTACCAAGGTTTGCAAAATTTCTGAAACCTGCATCGCGATTAATAACCTGACGACTGTATATACTCTCTTTAGGATTGTTTTCTGCCCTTCCTATTAGCGATTCATCATACATATAATCAAACTTTCCTGTTGTTCCACCTGCTTGGAAGTAGCTTCTTTCAAGTTGAATATTGTTGTATGAAGAGCCACTGCCTGTATTGAAGAAGGTACCTGCAAATAGTCTTATTTGTGCAGTTTTCTTGCCGTCTTTGTATAGTAAACCTTGCGTAAATTCAGCACTCAAACGATTGTATTGATAATCAAAAGTTCCTGATTGGAAATCGAGATTCAAAGCACTTGGATAGGTTTTTAAATCATGTTTGAATTGGTACTTAACATCCAAAGTAGAAAATGCTTGGTTACTCCAATTGCTGAAGAAACTTGTGTTTTGTTTGTTTTCTAATATACTCACATGACGAATGCTAAGCACATTGCTAAATAAGCTTCTATCTGTTTTTTGTTTAAAGTGAATTTCAAGAAATGGAGAAAACTTTTCATAAGTGCTAGGAGCACTTATGTCAATGGAATTTCCAGAGCCATCTTTAAAACCATCTTTTATTAATCCGTAAGAGCCAAACCTTGATGAGGCAAATCCTATTT
>CANHJJ010000294.1 GCA_947460565.1 Bacteroidota bacterium | reverse complement strand
GCCATTGGTAGCTTGGCTCTATCAAATCAACCAACACTTAACTTTTCCTGAGCAATTTGCCCAACTTGAAGCCAATATCAGGGCTATGGAAAATCAGGCAGAACAATTAACCAAAGCATTTGTAAAAGTAAGCTCTGTGGGCGGTTTAATGTTTAATGTTTTTGTTATTGCGCTCTTACCTGCTATCACAGAAGAAATCTTTTTTAGAGCTTGCTTACAAAACTTTGCTCGTTTGTGTTTTCAAAACATACATATCTCGGTATGGTTTGCAGCCATTATGTTTAGCGCCTTTCATGGACAGTTTTATGGTTTCCTTCCTCGCTTAGCATTAGGTGTGCTATTGGGCTATGCCTTTGCTTATTCAGGAAATATTTGGGTAAGTGTAGTAGCACATTTCACTAATAATTTTGTGGCGGTGATCGTGAGTTATTTTGAGCAACAAAACATGAATGTGGAGATGCTGAGCGATACCTATACTTTCCCTTGGATTATTACATTGCTAAGCTTTGCTGCTTGTGTGGGTATCGTTTGGTACATGCACCGATTAAAATATAAATACCTATACAGCCATGGAGAATAATTGGACAAAAATATTTAGAACATCAAATGTCTATACAGCCGAAATTATAAAAGGCATGCTGATAGAAGAAGGGATTGAATGTGTTGAATTGAACAAAAAAGATAGCAGCTATGCCTTCGGAGAAGTGGAACTATATTGCCCTTCAGAGGATGTACTTAGAGCCAAATCTTTGATTGGTAATATAGAAGATGATTTAACTACTGTATAGTATACCTTAACTTAAATCCACCACTTGTGATGATGGTTGGGAAAGACCCACTGGTGTAAGGATTCGTCTGACGTCTATCGTAGAAAATACTAAGGGTTAGTTTCTCATTAATCATATAGTCGATGGTTGGTTTAAATGAATAAACCATTTGACCTGTAACAGGCGCATTCGTGGGAACATCTAAGTTTCTGATTTTCGTAACATTATCCCTGATAGAAAAATCAACCCTGAAATTAATATCATTTTCCAAAACCCTTCTGCGGCCTTGAATTTTAAATGGCAAGGTTAGTTTCTTAGTTCTATACCCTAAACTATAAACAATTTCGTCAGCATTCAACTCGCTCAGCTGACGGTTACCCAATGCAAAGTTTAGCGACCTATCCTTGTTATATTTAATACCTGTGGTTAAGTTATTAGTAAGCGTTACATCAATGCCAATGAGTGGTCCCCAACGTTCAGTAATGGCAATATTTCTAATGATATAATGAGGTTGATAATCACTTGAAACATTTAACTGTCTTGAGGTATCTATTTGTGTTTGGAAACCACCTACTGTATATTGTGAGGTATAGGCATGTGTAATATTTACATTGCTTGCATACTCCTTAATAAGTGGAATTTTGGATAAGCCACTGTAGCTAATATTCCAGTTAGGCAATGGGATTTTAGGGAAGGCTGTCAGTTCAATGTTTTTAGCATCAGCACCACTATATGCTGCTAAGAAAGCTGGAATGAGCACATCCTGAGAGTATGGACCATAGCCGACAGGGAAATTAGCCGTATCTCTTTGATTGATACCCTTTGCATTTCCTAACCTATCTGCAATTATTTTTCTATTGTCTGAGAAGGTTTTAAACACCTCTGATATTCCATCGCTTCCCTCAGAAGAGAAACTTGTTAAGAAAGTATTGTATGTAATTGAATAGGTTCCTTGTTCTTGAACAGGTCCAAAGTCGCGGTACACATTACTATCTGGGTCAAACCTAAAAAAAGAAGTGGTACTTAATGATGTGGTTTTGCCCACATTAATGGTTACTCTAAAATCATCAAAAGGGTCTAGGGTGGCTCTTCCATCTAGTCTTTCTTGGTGATTTTGCAAGTAGGGATTCACTACCCTTGGATCGCCACTAAGCCAACCATTTTGTGCTGCTTTAAATCTGTAATCATCATTTTGATAGCCAAAAATGAAATCAAATCCAGGACCACCATTGTCGAAATTTTGACCAAGGTATTGTGGCTTAACTTTAAAACCCGGGAGTGTTGTACCATCTGTAATGCTATACGAGCCTTGAAGATTCTTCAAACTAGTAATTAATTTCACTGGCATTTTCACCCAGAAAGGATAATTTACAGGACCGTTATCTTCTTTCTTTTTCTTACCGTTTTTGTCTTTTTCGTTTTTAGTGCTTTTCTCTATTTCCGTCTTCTTCGTTTTCGATGGATCTTTAGGGGCTTCAGGGGTATTGATATCTCTTAAAAACTTGAATTTATTATAAAGCGTTGGCATATTAAAGGCCAAATTGAATTGTTGCTGTCTAGAATTTTGAATGGTACTCCCTAAACTATCGGCTGCAGGTGGGGCTTGCAACCATTGGAAGTTAGTAGTATAATTATAACTCGATTGGCTAATAAAATCTAAGTAAGGCAATTTATTCAAAGGAAGTGAGTAATTTATACCTGCAGATTGGTCGAATTTGGTCAATCGGCCACCGTTCCAAAAATTGGTTTGAATACTATCAGCCCTAGCCGTATTTGATTCAATTTTACCGATGGGCTCATCAATACGTGCATCGGCTGTGGCGGTGTAATTAAACTTCAGATTTTTGGTGAAATCCCAACGCAATTCATAGAACCTACGCATGGTAAAGTTCTTGTCATACAAGGCTTGTATAATGGTATTTTGGTTGTCGTTGTTTCTGTTGATTAACTCACCATACCTTCTTTCTGCTTCTACCCTAGCACCCCAAGTGCTTGGCAATAAACTGAAGTTAATATCCTTAATTAAGGTGAGGCTTTTTGATTTGATTTTATTGAAAGGCTCAACAGTAGTATTAGGAAAGGTATACGTATAGCCTACCTGCCCCTTATACGTTTGTAATATGGAATATTCAATGGTTTGGTTTCGCCTAAAGGTTTCTGCAAATGAATAGCTGAAATTTAAATTTTCAATATCCCAAGGATAGGCTTTTTTCATAGCTACCCTGTTCTTTCGGACATTCGTAAAATTAAAACTCCGCCTTGAGGTAAAGTCATCAGCAGCTTTTGTTATCTGCGTTTTACGCTCAGGGTTGGTACTTTCATCTATTTCTTTTTGAAGCTTGGTATCAGGATTTAATGGGTTGTAATAGGGTCTAATGATGGTGTTGCCATAAGAGAAGAAAAACGGAATAGATATTCCTGAAGTTTTAGGGAAGAATTTACCTAACTCAAAATTACTTGCAAAATCGTATTGGTAATTATCGTTGAAACTGCGTTCACTTAATTTTTTATCAATACCCCCCCAACCTACGGTAGCGATACTACCAGTTAATTGCACATTACCAAAATCGGCAAGTTTTGCAATTACTCTGCCATTGGCGGCCCAACCACCACGCGTATTGAAATCAGTCATTCGCAGTTCATTAAACCATACCTCGGCACACTTAGGCAAACCATCATCATCGCTTCCGGCAACACGCTTCGGATTGCG
>CANHJJ010000293.1 GCA_947460565.1 Bacteroidota bacterium | reverse complement strand
TGGAAACCCATCTTCAACCCATTCTCACGGTCGTCAAGTGCGCACGCTTATTGAAGACGCACGGAGAACAGTGGCTCGTTTGCTCAATTGCGCACCTGGTGAAATATTTTTCACTTCTGGAGGTACAGAGGCTGATAACATGTCTATTAGGCAATCGGTGCTGACAGGTGAAATTAAAAACATCATTTCATCTAAAATTGAACACCATGCTGTATTGCATACGGTTGAAGAATTAGCACACCAAGGAAAAGTAAATCTTCATTTCGTGAACTTGCTTCCTAACGGACATATAGACCTAAATCATTTAGAAGAATTGCTTACTGCTAACCCAAATTCGTTGGTGAGTTTGATGCATGCCAATAATGAAATTGGCAATCTGTTGGATATAGATAAAGTAGGGGATATGTGTCTTAAATACTCCGCAATTTTCCATTGCGACACTGTTCAAACCATCGGTCATTACCCTTTAGATTTGGCAAAAACGCATATTAATTTTTTGGCTTGTGCTGCCCATAAATTCAATGGGCCTAAAGGTATCGGGTTTGTTTATATAAACAGCAAAAGCAAAATTTCACCTTTCATAACAGGTGGTGCACAAGAACGCAATATGCGTGGGGGCACCGAAAATGTGTATGGTATCATTGGACTTGCTAAAGCATTAGAATTGGCTTATGCCAACCTTGAGCATGAACAAAAACATATTCAAGACATAAAAACCTATATGATTGAAAAGTTAAGAGCTAATATTGATGGCATCACTTTCAATGGTGACACCGAAGGTAGTTCTCTTTATACTGTTTTGAATGCCAATTTTCCACCGACTCCTATTGCTGAAATGATATTGTTTAAACTCGATATCGCGGGCATTTCATGTTCTGGTGGTAGCGCATGTTCAAGCGGAAGCAATGTTGGCTCCCATGTTTTAGGTGCATTGAATGTATCTCCTGATAGACCAAGTGTTCGTTTTTCTTTTGGTAAGCAAAATACCAAAGAAGAAGTAGACTTTGTGGTTGAAAAATTAAAAGAAATGCTCGCCCCAAAAGCAACAGCTTAATCTTTAAAATCTACATTATGAAAAAAATACAACTACTCACTTTACTATTACTATGCCTTTTTGTGAATAGATTAATAGCTCAAAATCCTGACAGCACAATTGTCAAGCCTTTATCCTATTGGAAACACAAGGTTCAAACAGGGGTTAACATTTCTCAATCGAGTTTTTCTTCAAATTGGAAAGCAGGTGGAGCAAACAATATATCTTTGGGTAGCTTTTTCAATTTGTTAAGCAAATATGAAAAACAAAACTGGAATGTGGCTAGCGATCTTCAGCTGGCATTAGGTTTTTTGAATAATGGAACTGCTACACGTAAAACATCCGATCGTATTTTTTATGATTTTAAATTGGGATATAAAATTTCAAGTAAATGGGATTTATTCGTATCAACTAACTTTCAAACACAATTTACTGATGGATTTCTTTATGATAAAGCCGCAGATAAAGGCGATTCATTAATTTCAACCTTTATGTCACCTGGATACTTAACAACTTCATTGGGTTTGGAGTATAGGCCAACTACTTATTTATCTGGACGATTTGGTGTAGGAACTTTGCGTCAAACTTTTGTACTAAATGATAATTTTTCGAAGTTAGGCATGTATGGTGTAGACAAAGGAAGTAATATCCGAAACCAAGCCATCCTTCAAATGGTTTGGAATTTTGATAAAGATATCGCAAAAAATATTAACCTTAAAGTTCGTTCTCAGTCTTTCTGGGATTATATCAAATTTGACAAGCCTGGAAGCCTAGCACAACGTTTGGATATTAACTTAGCCATGAAGGTAAACAAATACATTAGTACAAATATTCAAGCAGTGGCTTTGTATGATTATGATCAAGACAAGGATTGGCAAACATCTCAAATTCTTGCCTTGGGAATCCTATATAATTGGGAAAAATAAGATCAAGTAATTTATTACTGAAGACACTCAATAGGGTGACTTTTTTTTTTTTTAATTAATTATATATTTGATTACACTATTTTTAAATCAACTCTAAAACTATTTCGAATAGTAGCTTATGGATAGTAAAAATCTAAAAAGGATATTATCATCATTGCAAAAAGAACAATTACTTAATTCACTCAAAAAACGATTTGAGTTAAACATGAATCGACATGAAAGATTAAATTGGTTGGATGTGAAAACTAAATTGGATTTATATCCTGAAAAATTATACATCCTAAATGAAATGGAAATAACAGGTGGAGAGCCTGATGTGATAGATTATGATGCTAAAAGCATAGAATATGTTTTTTGTGATTGTGCCGCTGAAAGTCCAAAAGGAAGAAGGAGTTTGTGTTACGATAGAATGGCATTGAATGCAAGAAAAGAAAATAAACCTCAAAATAGTGCTACGGATGTAGCAGCAGAAATTGGGATTAAAATTTTGAATGAAGAGCAATATCGTAAACTACAACAATTAGGAAATTTTGATACAAAAACATCCAGTTGGATTGAAACACCGTCATCCATAAGAAAATTGGGAGGTGCCATTTTCGCAGATTTTAGGTACGGTCAAGTTTTCGTATACCACAATGGCGCTGACTCGTATTATGCGGCAAGAGGTTTTAGGGGCATTTTAACAGTTTAACTTAAACAATAGCAGATATGGAAGGCATAAATGCAAAGGTCAATTTCTACTTCGAAAAAGAAGCTAGGTGGCAAGAAGAAGTTAAACAACTTAGAGTTATTGCAATTGAATGTAACTTATTTGAACAGCTGAAGTGGGGGACACCATGCTACACTTTAAATGGAAGTAATGTTGTATTAATTCATACTTTTAAAGAATATTGTGCATTCTTGTTTTTCAAAGGGGCTTTAATGAAAGACGAAAAGGGAATCTTGATTCAACAAAGTAAGAATGTGCAATCGGCACGACAAATTCGTTTTACTAGTTTGAAAGAAATCAACCTTCTGAAAAAAGATTTGAAAGCTTATATTTTCCAAGCGATCGAAATAGAAAAATCAGGCGCTAAAGTGGAGCTGAAAAAGGTTTCTGAATTTGAAAGGGTTGAAGAGTTTCAAACAAAATTAGATGAAATGCCTGATCTCAAAAAAGCTTTTGAATCTCTGACCCCAGGTAGACAAAGAGCTTATCTACTTCATTTTTTACAACCTAAACAATCCCAAACAAGAGAATCAAGGGTTCTTAAATGTATTCCTCAAATGCTTAATGGCAAGGGTTTAAATGATATCTAGAAGAGTTTAGTACTTTATTTAATATTTTTGCACTTCATCATGAAAAAACTCAAGTGAAACACCTGCTTTATTTAGCATTTCCTCACTTTCTCCGCCAGCATGGTATTTGCGTTCACATACAACCCGCTTTATGCCACAATTAATAATGAGCATAGCACATACCCTGCAAGGAGTCATTCTGCAATATAATGTCGCACCATCTAGAGCCACACCATTTTTAGCTGCTTGGCAAATGGCATTTTG
>CANHJJ010000292.1 GCA_947460565.1 Bacteroidota bacterium | reverse complement strand
TGCAAGTACGAGCGACCAAGTAACCAATTTTGTTGTTAAAATTCGCATACTTCGTTCAAGCTATGCTGATTTGATGAAACAAAAAAAGAATGGAGTTTTTAAACCAGGCATGACTGCCAGTGTGGATATTCAAACTGAAATTGCCAAAGATGTGATAGCCGTGCCTATTGAAGCAGTGACGGTGCGAAACAAAGAAGCTTTGGATACCACAAGCAATGAAGCAACAAGCAGTAAAAACACTGAATCAACTAAAAACGATTTGGAAGTGGTGTTTTTGAACAATAACAACAAAGCCAGCATCAGATCTGTATCCACAGGTATTCAAGACGATAAATGGATTGAAGTAAAAGAGGGATTGACTGAGAAAGATGAAGTAATTAGCGGTCCTTTCAATATTGTTTCAAAAACTTTAAAGCATGGCGACAAACTAAAAAAAGTGAGCCGTGAAGAATTGTTTGAAGTGAAGAAATAGTTACAATTTGAAAATGTGTGAATGCACAGATGTGTGAATGTGTGTATTTGAGAATGTGAGAGTGGGTATACAAATTTATTTTGGTTGAGTTGTCAGTTGTTGTGTCTCCTGACCAAAAAATATAAGCGAGCAGCTAACCCAAAACCCCTTTTCCTTCTCTCACCACTACAATTTCTTCTTCGGTGCAATCAACTATGGTGGATGGAACAATATCACCCACTCCGCCATCTATTACACAATCCACTTGGTATTCAAATTTATCATGAATTTCAGTAGGGTCGGTCATATAATCTACAATCACGTCATCGTGGTGAATGGTGGTTGCCACAAGGGGCACACCTAATTCGCTAATAATGGCTTGTGCTATGGCATTGTCGGGCACGCGAATACCAATGGTTTTCTTATTGCCTGCAAAATATTTGGTCACATTATTATTGGCTTTCAAAATAAAAGTAAAAGCACCTGGTAGGTTGTTTTTCATCAACCTGAACACAGCCTTATCTAGCACGGCTGTATATTCTGCAATGTGCGATAAACTCTCACAAATCAAAGAGAAATTTACTTTCTCAACCTTTTTGCCCGTAATCTTACACATGCGCTCAATGGCTTTTTTGCTGTCTAGTCTGCAGCCCATGGCATAAATGGTATCCGTTGGAAAAATAATCACCCCATCTTTATTCAATATGTCGATTACCTTTTTCAAATCACGGGGGTTCGGATTTTTGGAGTGTAGTTCGAATATCATTATTTTACCGTGTTTAATTTTGAGCTTTGTATGCTATTTGTGTCTACACTAATAACAGCCGATTGAGGCAAAGAGTCGACCATGTTTTTTTTGAGTTTGAGGTCTTCCATATTCAAGTTCTCTAGTACTTTTACATAGATACTGTCCATATCGGCAGGGTTGTGTAAGTAGTACTGAAAACTTTTATTGAAATCATTGGCTGTCACTGCATATTTCCTATAAATCAAATCATAATAATCAGTTGAAAGTTTTTTTGCAGAATCAGCCGCTATATTTTTCTGGTTAATAAGCGCATCCACAATATGCAATTCACTTAGCATCTGTTCCATTTTTTCGGGTGATACCAGGTTGTTTGGTTTTTCGGCTGTGTTTTGTTTTCCATCCTGACAAGCGAAGAGCCCCATCAAAAAAGCCGATAAAATCAATGACAGAAATATTTTGTTATTATTCAACATAAGCATTTTAATTTCGCACAGTATGATAGCTGCAAATATTGATAAAATTAAGCAACAAATAGGCATGGGTGTGCAACTAATTGCTGTGAGTAAGACAAAGCCTGTGCCAATGCTAATGGAGGCCTATCAAGCAGGGCAGAGGGCATTTGGTGAAAATAAGGTGCAAGAGCTATTGGCTAAGCAAGCCGAAATGCCTGCCGATGTGGAGTGGCATTTGATTGGTCATTTGCAAAGCAATAAGGTTAAGCCGATTGCACCTTTTGTGTATTTAATACATTCGGTAGATGGATTTAAGCTATTGGAGGTGATTAATAAAGAAGCTCATAAAAATAACCGTGTTATCAATTGCTTATTGCAGATTTTCATTGCTGATGAAGAAACCAAATTTGGTTTGTCTGAAGCTGAGGCCAAAGAATTAATTCATAGTGCAGCTTTTGAGCAATTAACAAACATTAAGATTGTTGGTTTGATGGGTATGGCAACTAATACAGATGACGAGACCAAAATAACAGCAGAATTCAAAGGTCTAAAAATCTTTTTTGATAGATTGAAAGAACATCGCAGCACGAATTTTGAACTCTCAATCCTTAGCATGGGGATGAGCAGCGATTATATGCTAGCTGTGGAAGCGGAAAGCAATATGGTTAGAGTGGGGAGCTCTATATTTGGAACGCGATAAAATTAATGGCAATTAGCTCTGAGAAATTTATTTGATAAATCCCTCAAAAGTGTCCATTTTTGAAGCCAATTAATTGAGTATGAAAATAGAACAGTTGTATACAAACTGCTTAGCACAAGCAGCTTACTATATTGAGTCAGATGGAGAGGTAGCTATCATTGATCCATTGCGCGATTACCAGATGTATATTGATAAAGCGGCTGCAGATGGGGCAACCATTAAATATATTTTTGAAACACATTTTCATGCTGACTTTGTAAGTGGACATATCGATTTGGCTAATAAAACGGGTGCTAAAATAGTTTATGGACCCACCACGCAAACCAGTTATCCAGTTCATGTAGCTGAGGATGGGGAATTATTGCCTTTGGGTAAATTAAAAATAAAAGTACTTCATACACCCGGACACACACCTGAAAGTTCCTCTTTTTTATTGATGGATGAAAAGGGTAAAGACCATAGCGTTTTTACGGGTGATACCCTTTTTGTAGGTGATGTTGGAAGGCCAGATTTGTTAGATGGAATTATGACCAAAGAGCAGTTGGCAGGGATGATGTATCATTCATTGAAAAAACTTACAGCCTTAGCTGACGAGGTAATTGTTTATCCCGCTCATGGTTCCGGAAGTGCGTGTGGTAAAAACATTGGTAAAGAAACTTTTAGTACCATCGGTCAACAAAAGGGAAATAATTATGCTTTACAACCTATGACTGAAAGCGAGTTTATTGATATTGTAACTGATGGTATCTCTCCTGCACCTGCCTATTTCTTCAAGGATGCTAAATTGAACAAACAAGGTTATGTCAGTTTTGAAGAGGTGATTGAAAGAGGTTCTAAAGCCTTAAGTGCAGTTGAATTTGATGAAGCAATAAAAAAAGGTGCTAATATTATTGATACCCGGTTGCCAGATAATTTTGAATTAGGCTTCATACCAGGAGCAATTAATTTTGGATTGAATGGACAATACGCCATCTGGGCTGCTACCATCCTTGATATACATGCTCCTATTTTATTGGTTGCCAAACCGGGCACCGAGAAAGAATCACTAGAACGCTTAACCCGTGTTGGTTTTGATAATATCATTGGTTACTTAGATGGTGGTTTTGAAGCTTGGGTTGGTGCTGACAAAAAATATGATATGGTGATTTCTATA
>CANHJJ010000291.1 GCA_947460565.1 Bacteroidota bacterium | reverse complement strand
TTGCAACAGTTTATTGGATAGATGTTTTTACGAGAGAGCTATACAAGCAAATCTTAATTGATAGTTTAAAGTACTGTCAACAAAAAAAAGGATTAGAGATTTTTGCATGGTGTATTATGACAAATCTCCCCACTGTTCGGAGTCTTGTGTGCTGGGAAATAGCGTAGCTGACTCCGAATAAATAAATGAAAAATGAGTTTGCAACTCATCTATTCTAAAAGGTTTCCACCAACAACATTTAACCCCAAGGCCTAAACCACCCCACCCCCAAACACCACACAAAAACGAATACTTATACCAATTATATGGCAGCATACACAAAAAGAGGAGTTTCACTTATGTTGTTGGTCTGGAGACCCAACAACGGACAGAATAAATAAACAAAAAATCCCGCTTCATTTCTGAAACGGGATTTTTTTATGTTGTATTTGTGCTTTTATTTTCTTTTGATTTCAACGTCTTCGTATGCCTCAACATAATCGCCCACTTGCAAATCGTTATAACTTCCAATTTGCAATCCGCAATCATAACCAGTTGCCACTTCTTTCGCATCATCTTTGAAACGTTTTAATGAAGATAATTCACCTGAGTAAACAACTACCCCATCACGAATCAATCTTACTTTAGCATTACGTGTAAGTTTACCATCCGTAACCATACATCCTGCAACCACTCCCACCTTAGATACTTTAAATACTTCACGAATCTCTGCATTACCTGTAACTTTCTCTTCCGTTTTAGGTGTATGCATACCTTCGATAGCAGCTTTAATTTGATCGATAGCATCGTAGATAATCGAATAGGTTCTAATCTCGATAGCTTCTTGCTCTGCTAATTTACGCGCTTGTGGCGAAGGACGAACTTGGAATCCAATAACGATAGCATCCGATGCAGAGGCCAACATCACATCACTTTCTGAAATCTGTCCAACACCTTTAAATATTACACCCACTTGAACTTCTTCAGTAGATAATTTTATCAATGAATCACTTAATGCTTCAACAGATCCATCCACGTCACCTTTAACGATAACCTTAAGTTCTTTAAAGTTACCAATAGCTAACCTACGACCAATCTCATCAAGTGTAATATGTTTATGTGTCCTAATTCCTTGCTCACGCTGCAATTGTTGACGCTTGCTAGAAATTTCTCTGGCTTCTTGTTCATTTTTAGTTGCAATCAACTTGTCACCCGCTTGTGGTGCACCATTGAAACCTAAAATTACACAAGGTGTAGAAGGACCTGCTTTTTGAAGTTTCTTACCTCTTTCATCAAACATCGCCCTTACTCTACCCGAATGAATACCTGCAATAATTGGGTCACCAACTTTTAAAGTACCCGCTTGTATCATTACTGTAGCAACAATACCGCGTCCTTTATCCAAGGTAGCCTCAATAACACTTCCGACAGCACGTTTATCTGGATTGGCTTTAAGCTCTAATATCTCTGCTTCCAATAATACTTTTTCAAGCAATAACTCAATGTTCAATCCTTTTTTAGCTGAAATTTCTTGGCATTGGTATTTACCACCCCAATCTTCAACTAATATATCCATTGCAGCTAACTGCTCTTTAATTTTTTCAGGGTTTGCACCTTCTCTATCAATTTTGTTGATAGCAAAAACGATAGGCACACCTGCTGCCAAAGCATGGCTGATAGCCTCTTTGGTTTGTGGCATCACACTGTCATCAGCTGCAATAACAACAATAACAATATCTGTAATTTTAGCACCACGAGCACGCATAGCGGTAAAAGCTTCGTGACCAGGTGTATCTAAGAAGGCTATTTTTTTGCCATTTTCAAGGGTTACCTCATAAGCACCTACGTGCTGGGTAATTCCTCCAGCCTCACCAGCAATTACATTGGCTTTACGGATATAATCCAATAAAGATGTTTTACCATGATCTACGTGACCCATAACGGTTACGATTGGAGCTCTTGGTAATAAATCTTCTGGTTCATCTAAATCCTCTTCCACTGTTTCAACCACCTCGGCCGAAACAAACTCTACTTCATATCCAAATTCACTCGCTACGATGGCTATGGTCTCAGCATCTAACCTTTGGTTGATAGACACCATCATACCTAAACTCATACATGCACTGATAATTTGCGTGATTTGCAAATCCATCATTTTAGCAAGTTCATTTGCTGTTACAAACTCAGTAACTTTTAATATTTTTGATTGTAATTCTGCTTCTTGTTCTGCTTCCTCACGCTCAGTTCGGGCATCTGTACGTTTTTGTTTACGTAATTTGGAACGAACAGCTCCGATATTAGGGTTTTTACTTCCAGGAGTAAGCCTTGCAAGGGTTTCTTTAAGCTTATCTTGAATTTCCTTATCGCTGATTTCTCCTTTCGGTTCAGGTTTTCCTGTAGGTCTACCTTTTCCAAAACGATTGTCTCTATTGCCTCCCGAATTCGGTCGGCTAGGATTGGCTACTGTTACTATAGGCCTTTGTGAGGCTGGCGTAGCTGGCTTATCTCCTTTAAAATCTTTGAATTTTGATGCATTATCGCTACCGCCTACGAAATTGTTGCGCTTGCGTTTTTTCTTGCTGCCTGCATTGGCATTATCACTCGAAGCAACAGGCAGAGGTTTTTTGGGAGCATCAACCGGTAAGGCAATTTTACCCATTACTTTCAAACCTGATAATTGTTGGAAGTTTGGCTCAATTAATTTTAGCTCTTCAACTATTTCAGGTACTTCATCTATAGTATCGGTTTTTAGCTCTACAACTGTTGTTTCAATAACAACAGGAGTTTCAATAACTTTCTCTTCAACTACTTTTTCAACTTCCTTCTCAAGGACCTTAGTTGTTTTCTTAGCTTTGGTAGTTTTTGAAGTTTCTTTCTCGACTTCCTTTTCTTTTTTGGTCTTTTTATCAGGACGGGTTTTGGTGTTTAAAGCACCTAAATCTATTTTTCCCTTTACTTTCAAACCTAATTTACCGTCTTCTTCATCTTCAGATTCTTCGGCTTGTTTCACTTCTAAATTCGGCTCAGGTATGATTTTAGCTTCAGCAATGGGATCCTGTTTCACTACTTCAATAGGAACAACCACTATAGGCTCTTCTACCTTAGGCTCAATAATTGGCGCTAGCATCTTAGTTTCCTCAACTACAGGAGTAGCTTTAGCAACTGGTTTGGGAGCAGTTTTGTTAGATAGTTGTTCTGATTTGATAATCATTCCAACATCTTCGTAATCGTCATCTTCCTTAAAAACCGATTTTGGCTTTTGACTTTCAATGGTAATTTCTTTTAGCTTGGCAGGCTTATCCTTGCTAAGTGAGCTTGCAGCTTCTTTGGCTTTTTTATCAGCTTGAAATTCGTTTAATAATATTTGGTACTGCTCGTCAGTGAGCTTAGTTGTAGGTTTCGCATCTACCTTATGACCCTTTTTTGACAAGGTGTCCACAAGGGTTTGCATACCCACATTGAGTTCTTTCCAAACTGCGTTTAATCTTTTGCCTGTAGCTTCGCTCATTAAATTTGTTAAGTCTTGTAATAATTATTTGCG
>CANHJJ010000290.1 GCA_947460565.1 Bacteroidota bacterium | reverse complement strand
TGTAGCAGAAGATATTTCTGAAAACATAGGTTTAACCAATACCGATTTTGTGATAGGCAGGGTTGAAATGCTGAAAGAGAAATTTGATTTCGTGGTGAGCAGAGCAGTCGCTCCCATGGACAAGATATATCGTTGGACACAAAGCTATATTAAACCTGAGGGAATTAATTCTAAATTTAATGGTTATTTATTACTTAAAGGTGGCGATTTGAAAGAAGAGAAGCAAAACATCAAAGGGATAAACCGCAAATTGCGCATTGAAGAATTGAAGTTGAGTACCTATTTTGAAGAAGAATTTTTTGAAACCAAAAAACTCATTCATATTTACTAAATGGCTTTAAGCTACCAAGCTACACTTGACTATTTGTATAGCCAATTGCCTATGTTTACTAGGATTGGCGCAGCAGCTATCAAAAAAGATTTAACCAATACCCTTGCCCTTTGCAACGCGCTGAATCAACCCCAAGAAAAATTTAAAAGCATACATATAGCTGGCACAAACGGCAAAGGTTCTACCAGCCATATGATGGCTTCGGTTTTGCAGGAAGCAGGATTTAAAGTGGGTTTATATACATCACCACATTTAAAAGATTTTCGTGAACGCATTCGCATCAATGGGCAAATGATTAGTGAGCAAGAAGTAGTAGATTTTGTTGACACACATAAAGCCCTTTTTGAAGAAATAAAACCATCCTTTTTTGAATGGACGGTTGCCTTGTGCTTTCAGCATTTTGCCTATCATAAAGTGGATATTGCCATTATAGAAACTGGTTTGGGAGGTAGATTAGATTCAACCAATATCATCACCCCTATCCTTTCAGTAATAAGCAATATAGGTTGGGACCATATGGATATGCTTGGTGATTCATTAGACAAAATTGCCTTTGAAAAAGCAGGTATCATCAAAGCTAAAACACCTGTGGTGATAGGTGAAGCATTGCCTGAAACCGAGCCTGTTTTTAGAGAAAAATCTAAAGCAGAAAATGCAGAAATCATTTTTGCCCAAAAGGAATACACGATGGATTATTTCAGCACCACCAAAAATGGGGTATTGTGTGATGTAAAAAAAGGAAAACAAATGTATTTCAAAAACCTCGATTGTGATTTAGGAGGGATATACCAACAAAAAAATATCATCACTTTAATTGCTGCTATTGATATATTGAAGGAGCAAGGATATCCCATTTCAGAAAACGATATTCGTTCAGGATTGGAGCATGTGAAACGAAACACAGGTTTAATGGGCAGGTGGCAGGTATTGAAGGTAAAACCTTTTACGGTTTGCGATACGGGTCATAATGTGGATGGAATAAAATATGTAATGGAACAATTGAAATCCATCCCAAGCAGTAAACTCCGCATGGTTTTTGGAATGGTGAAAGACAAGGATATCAGCAAAGTATTGGCGTTACTACCCAAAGAAGCTAAATATTATTTTTGCAAGGCTAATCTCCCTAGGGCCTTGGATGAAAAGGAAATGCAGGCTCAAGCTTCTGTATTTGGTTTGATGGGAAATTGCTATGCAAGCGTTATTGAAGCCTACAAAGCTGCCCAAAGTGAATCTATTGATACAGATGTTGTGTTTGTGGGAGGTAGTACTTTTGTGGTGGCTGAAGTTTTATAATAAAAATGGCCGCCCTTATGAGGCAGCCATTCAATCATTTAATCTTTTATTTCTTAGAAAGCATATCCTAATGATAAACCCGCTGTAGGTAAAATACCAGACCCACTAAAAGAGCCTAAATCTTCAGAACCAGAGGTTCCATCTTCGTATTTATAATCCATTTTACCTGGCAAAGTTAAACTTAGGTAATTTAATCCAAGATGTGTTTCTAATGCAAATACATCCCCAAAAATCCATTTCCAACCCAATATGGCACCACCACCAATGGCTGTAATTCCAGATATTTCACCAGTACCTTTTCCGCGTGCGGTGTTTTCTACTTCACCTTTTAAGCTCATACCAAGATAAGATAAATATGGTCCTATGAAAAATCCTTTCATAGCTTCTCCTCCTGGATAAAAACGAAATTCCGGACTTAAACCAAAACCATTATAAGATACAGTCGTTCCACCTGTGGTTGCGCTGAAAAACAATAGGTTTACATCACAAGCAACAGTCATGTTATCTTTTATTTTTCTTTCATATTGCAATGAAGCCATACGAAACAACAATGGTATAACCTTTAATTTAATACAATTTTCAGGATCAGACGAATACTTAGATTTTTTTACTGATCGTGTTGAAGTAAGGTGATAAGGATTATTTTTACTTTCAGTGTTTTTAATACTAAGTTTTAATGGCTCTTCAGCCGATGCAGTGAAATTCATCATGGCAATACTTGCCAAAATTAGTAGCGTTTTTTTCATAGATTTTTTAATGTTTGAATTAGCAAGTAAAAAAAAATTAATATAAAAAACAAGTATTTATTGAACTAAAAAGCATAACCTAAAGAAAATCTTCCTACGCCTTTTAAAGAGGCTTCATTAGTATTTGGAGAGTTTCTAGTACTGATTACAGTGCCTGACAATGTACTATAATTGTATGTTTCAGGACTTTGTGTGTTTTGAAAAGCCAAACCAAAACCAAGGTCAATTACAAAAGAATTTTGAATTCTAAAAACCCAACCTAATGTACCACCTATTGAACTAAATGTAGTATTTATTGATCCTTTGGCATCAACTAAAACCGATGTATTATTGGGATCATATTCTTTAGCTTTTTCTTCAAAAGTTTCAGAATAATAATTATAAAAACCACTAATATACATACCTCTTGGCGCAAAGTAATTTGGTATAGGATAAAATCTCACTTCTGGCATCATACCGAAGCCTGAAGTTACCTCGCTTTTACTATATTGTGAATTAAATCCTGATCGAGAAGAAGTTGAATTGTATTTACCAATAACACCTAACGAGATACTTACATTGTCAGTTATCATTCGTTCATAATGTATACTAACTGTTTGGGCAAAAACCTCAGCCAAATTAAGACGAATTACATTTTTTACCTCTGAAAGCTCAACATTCTTTTTCTTCTCAGGGCTTTTGTTGATAGTTGTTTGGGCTAACAATGCAAATACTTGCATAAATACAGCGGTTGTTAAAATTATTTTTTTCATATATTAAAAATTTCAATTGCAAATTAAGACTTGCAAGTAATTAAGCAAGTAGTTTACTAATTAAATTAAATAAGTTTGCATTTTTATACCTTCTAATAAATTCTTCTGAAACAAAATTGAAATGTACTTTTAAATAATAGCTGACATTAGTTTTTTAAAATTAAGTATTCAAAAGCTCTCAATATCCCTCAAAAAAGGCTCAGCCAAATGCCTAGGTGCCACGTTGCAGTATGCAGCGGTTAACACATCCATTAACATGTCTTTCTTTATGGCTTTCAAATTCACCAAAGTCCAACCATAATTGCCCCATTTGTTAGGTACGGGATAAATCAACTTTTCGTTAATCATGCAAAATAAAGGTTGTTCTTCTTTGCTTAACAAAACACAGCAACGGCTTTCTTTC
>CANHJJ010000289.1 GCA_947460565.1 Bacteroidota bacterium | reverse complement strand
CGTTTCTTCAAAAAATACGATATCTCCTCACAGCAATTCAATATTCTCAGAATTCTTAGAGGTCAGAATGGAAACCCTGCTTCCATGGGCTTACTTCAAGACCGCATGTTGGATAGGATGTCAAATGCATCAAGATTGGTTGAAAAACTTAAGCAAAAAGGATTGGTAGATAGAAGTGAGTGTATAATTGATAGAAGACAAGTTGATGTTTTAATTACACGTAAAGGATTGGATTTATTGGACGAAATTGGCCCAAAGCTTGATAATAATCTAATTGAAAACATTACCAATGAAGAGGCATTAACCTTAAACAAAATACTCGATAAATTTAGAGGATAACAATAAAATAAAACCAAAAAATAACATGAAAAAAACAGTCGCATTAGCAGCTATCGCTTTATTTAGCTTTACTGCTTTCGCTGGAAAACCAGCAAAAACAAAAAAAACTACAGAAGATACTTACAAGGTAAGTGCTGAAAAATCAACATTCAAATGGAAGGCTAAAAAGGTAACAGGTGAGCATTCAGGTGAAGCTAAGTTCTCAACTGGAACAATAGTGATTAATGGTAAAAACTTAGTGGGTGGAACCATTGAAGTAGATATGACTACTATCAATGCTACAGATTTGCAAGGTGAATACCAAGGTAAATTGAATGGTCACTTAAAAGGTGATGATTTCTTTGCTGTAGAAAAATTCAAAACGGCTACTTTGAAAATTAAATCTGCATCAACTATTAAAGATGCGATTATAGGTTCAAACAATTACAATGTAACAGCTGATTTAACTATCAAAGGTATCACCAAAGAAGTTACTTTCCCTGCTATGGTTGTAGTAAGTAAAGAGCAAGTAATTACAAAAGCTGAATTTGATATTGATAGAACTAATTATGATATTAAATACGGTTCAGGTAAATTCTTCGAAGGTATTGGTGACAAAGCTATCATGGATAACTTCTCGATCAATGTTCGTTTGATTGCTACCAAATAATTAGTACAACAAGAATGAGTTAAAAGGGGCGAAAACCATTGGTTTTCGCCCCTTTTATTTATTAATAATTTCATCATCCAATCAGATTCAAATTTTGTAAGGAGAATAACTAGCTCAACAAAAATTGAATTCATTAGAATTGGTCGGTTGTTAAATATTTAAGAAATATTTTGGTACATTGATTTTATTTCATCGGCATACTTTTGCTCAATTACCTTTCTCTTTGTTTTTTGTGTAGGCGTCATTTCTCCAGCTTCAAGGGTAAAAGGTCTGCGTTTGATGATAAATGCCTTCACCCTTTCAAACTTACCTAATTGGTTCGCTAAATGGTTCATGTCTTCTGAAATCCAATTGTGAACATGTTCTTCGGTAATAAATTCTTCGGGGTGCGTGAAGTAAGCATCATCCATGTTGAATGCCTCTTTTAACTCTTCACGTGATGGAACAACGATTGCAGTAACGTACTCTTGTTTATCACCAATTAAAAATATCTGCTCTATCTTGTTTGATTTTAAATAGGTGTTTTCAATAGGAGTAGGGTAGATGTTTTTACCAAAAGAGTTTACCAAAATATTCTTAATCCTATCTGTTATTTTCAAATACCCTTTATAAAACTTTCCTACATCTCCTGTATGAAACCATCCATCTGCATCAAATGCCAAAGCAGTTTCATCTGGCAAATTCCAATAACCTTTAAAAACATTTAAACCTCTTACCAAAATCTCACCTTCAGGGGATTCAAAATCAGGTTTGTAATCATAATATGATTGAACAGTATATATCTCTTTTGTTTCAGGATTTTGTATGGCTACTTCGTTTCCTTGACTAATGCGCCCTACACTTCCCCATACTTGTCTGTGGACCTCGTTAGAACTTAGAAATGGAGAAGTTTCTGTTAAGCCATATCCTTCAATTACTAGTATATCCAAATTGGCGAAAAATTCACCCACATGCTGCGGCAAAGCACCACCACCACTCACCATAACAGTCATCCTGCCTCCTAATCTTTCTTTAATTTGGGTATAAACCAATTTCTCGGCCAATTTGAGTTGCAATTGCAACCACAAGCCTAGTGATTTGCCCTCTTCTTTTTTCAATCTCTTTTGTTCACCCACATTCAATGCCCAATTAAAAATTTTTAATTTGTAACCTCCCGATTTAGTGGCACTCTTACGAACACGTTCTTCTATTCGTTCAAGCAAACGAGGAACGGTAAGAATGGCAGTAGGTTTCACTTCTTGTATGTTGGATGTTAAAGCTTCAAGGCTTTGAGCAAAGGCAATTTTAAAACCTACATAGGTGCTCAAATAATACGTACAGGTTCTTTCGTATACATGGCACAATGGTAAAAATGAAAGGAAAATAAAGTCTTTACTTACAATCGGTAAAAGGTTTACAGCCATTACCAAATTGGCCATAAAATTTCCATGCGATAGCATTACACCTTTGGGTTTTCCTGTAGTACCAGATGTATATAGCAAACAGGCTAAATCCTCATATCCCACTTTTTCTAGTTCAGCCTCTACAAGATTTTTATTTTCTGCATATAACTTTTTTCCCTCATCAATCATATTGTGGTAGGTAAAAGTATCGCTAGTTTTGGCATCATAAGCGGCAATTACGAATTCAAGATTAGGGCAATTGACCTTTATTTTATTGATCTTTCTGAGTAAAAAAGGAGTACCAACTAATATACATTTAGCACCTGAGTCGTTTATGATGTATTCAATATCAGGCTCACCTAAAGTTGGGTAAATAGAAACATTCACTACTCCTAATTGCATCAATGCTTGGTCGAAGCAAATATATTCTGGGCAGTTTTCAATCAGTAGGGCTGCTTTGTCGCCTCTTCTTAAACCTTTGCTATACAACAAGGCTGAAATAGAATTGACTTGCTCAAAAACCGTGTTATAAGTAATCTCTTCATAACGGTCTTTTTTCTTTACCATCATGTATACATCGCTAGGTTTATTAATCTCTGCGGCCGTGTGGCGTAAAAAATAATGTAGCGATTTAAATTTGCTATATTCCTTAATAATCTCCTCGTGCATGAAATTTATTTTTTGTTTTATTATGCGAAGAAAGAAATTTTTACCAAAAAACCTTGAAACTAATTATTAGTGTCTATTTTTTCTGTGAAGTCATGGATTATGAACTAACATGGCCAAACGAACTTTGCTTGAGACAAGTTTAGCGAATTGACCTACAAAGGTCAAAGCACATTTGTATACTCCGCACTCGCTATCGTCTCGCTAATGAGTTTATGGATTAGCCTTTGGCTTTTTCTTATAAATATAAGTACTATAAAAATAAATAAAGCCTTACAGAAATTCTGAAAAGCTTTTACATTTTTGTGGAGCTGGAGGGATTAATCCTTTTTCCCATTAGGGGGAACCTTACAAAAAATGTTCTTTGCATACGCAAAGAATATATTATTATTATTATCTGCACATATTTGCAAGCTTTGCTTACATATGCATTGAAAATAATAATACCCCAACCTACGGCTGGGGCATTATTTTGTGGAGCTGGAGGGATT
>CANHJJ010000288.1 GCA_947460565.1 Bacteroidota bacterium | reverse complement strand
TGGTTGCTTTTACATTACCTATCATTACCGAATCAACATTGTTAAGATTTATACCTTTGATCGTTATTGGGTCATTGGTTGTGCCAATTAATGGAAATATACTAAATGCTTGAGGTTTGTATCTAAAATTGTCAGTAGTTGCAATTGTTCCGTTTTTGCAAATAACTGTTAATAGAGCATCAGACGGATTGTAATTCACTATTGCTTTTATTGTTGTATTATTTGATTGTAATACTTTGAATAATTTATTAGAAACGATTACAGTGTCAACACCTTCAAAGTTTGAACCTGAGATGGTTATGGTATCTCCGGCTTTAGCAGGATTTTCTGTAATGTTTAGAATTTTCGGTAAGATGGTAAATTGAGTGCTAGTTGATGAAGATCCATAGCTGGTATATACTTTAATAAATCCCGATAATTCATTAGAAGGTATAGATATAGTAATAATTGAATCGCCAACATTTGATGAAACAGCTACTTTGCTTGTGTTAAATAATACTGAATCATTAGGGAATAGTTTGTTGCCACGCAATGTTACAGGTGTTCCGATATTTCCTTTTGTTGGAGAGAAAGAATAAATAATAGGTGTGTTAATGGTTGGCGATTTAGTTGTTGCATTAAAGGTTAATGAAGATGAGTTCAGGAAGTTCTTAGTACTATCAATCCCATTGTAATTAAATACAGAGAAGTAATACTTTGATGATTCTTCCAAGCCTATTAATTCAAATGAATTTCCCTTGCCATCATAAACAACTCTGCTGCTATCAGATAATAGTTGGGCGTTGTTGTAAGAAGGAGAAGCATTGTAAATGCCACCATCAGTTGGTGTAAAGGTTGGGTTTGATCCTTTTTTTGCAAGTATCAAAATGTTTTGCCCATTTCCATTACCACCTATATTTATCGTCATGGAAGTTGTTTGAATGTTGGTTGCAGATGCATTACTTGCAATGCTTGTTGGTTCAACATAAACTACTTTTGAATCATTAACAACAATCTTATTTGGATCGGTAATATTTGTTCCAATGCTGTTCACATATGCAAATAGTGTTGTTCTCCATGATCTATATGAACCATTTGAAATATAATTGAATTCAAACTTTGCTAATAGTGTATCATAATTCTCTGTGTTAATTACTCTAAATCTTCCTATTCTATTTCCATCGCCAGAAGTGCTAATTATCTTTCCGTTACCTGCACCTACAATTGTTCCTGAAATAATTCTTATGGTATTATAGACAGTATCAAAAACAGCTTTTACTGGACCACTATTGGGTCTTTGGTCATTTATAGTGTCACCACCTGACAATTGATACATTTCTGATGAATTTCCTATCAATTCAATGGCAGGAAAACCACCATTTACAAAAAGTGGATTCATTTTTATCCCGGCTTGAAAGGTTGAGTATTCTAGTGGAACCGACCCGATACTTTTGATATATAAATCAAATTCTAAAACATTAGGAGAAACTAATACATCGTTTTTTAAAACAACTTGATAATCTGGATTTTGCGATTTGGCATACATCAATGATGTCATGATTGCTAAGAATGTAAATATTTTTTTCATTTTTTAAAATTTCCACAAAAGTATTTATAAGTAATTACACTCTTCTAATGCAAAACCTAAAAACTGCGATTTAACAATTTAATAACATTGGCAACTTTCGCTTATTGTTCCCTTAACATTTTAATAACCTATTGATGACATTTAGATAAAGGCTTGTTTTGATTACATACTTAGTTTTGAAATCAAAAAAAATCAATTTAATCAACAATAAAAACACAACCCAAATCTTTTTTCCAATGAAAAAAACAATTTTACAAATCACAGCTTTGGTCGCATTTGTGCTTTTTGGCACAATCGCTAGCGCTCAGTCACCAACTAGTACCTTAACGGCTGGTAACTATCAAAACAGAATTCTCTACAATGACACCGTTTATTTTATTAGCGGTCAAGTTAACATCGACAGTGGTTATGCTTTAACCATTCAACCTGGTACTATTATTAAAGGTATTAAGAATGCTTCTAATAAAGCAGTATTAATCGTTAAAAGAGGTGCTCAAATCATTGCAAATGCTTCTCCTTCACAACCTATTGTTTTTACTTCAGATCAAGCTTCAGGTGCAAGAGCAACTGGTGATTGGGGTGGTGTAATTATTTGTGGACGTGCACCAGTTAATTTCCCAGTTGGATATGGCCAAGTGGAAGGTGGTTTGTTTGGAACTGCAGGTTTATTCGGTGGTAATGTGCCAACGGATAATTCAGGTATCTTGCGTTATGTGCGTATCGAATTTTCAGGTATTGCTTTTGCTCCAAATAACGAAACCAATGGTTTAACATTGGCTGGTGTTGGTAATGGTACAACTGTTGAGTATGTTCAAACTTCGTATTCTGGTGATGATGGAATCGAGTGGTTTGGTGGTACTGTTAATTGTAAAAATCTAATTGTGTATCGTGCATTAGATGATGATTTTGATACAGATAATGGTTATTCTGGAACGGTTCAATTTGCATTAAGTATGCGTGATCCTTCAATTGCAGATAATCCTTCAATTTCAACTTCAGAAGGTTTTGAGTCTGATAACAATGATAATACCGCTAATGGTGTTTTCCCTACTTATTATACTATACCACGTACAAAGGCAACTTTCTCAAACGTAACTTGTGTGGGTCCCCGTACGAACTTTAATGGTACTTTAGCCACTGGTTACAGAGCTTTCGCTAATGGCGATGGTGGTAAAGGTTTACGTATACGTAGAGGTTCACAATTAAATGTATTTAACTCAGTATTCACTGGATATGGTATTGGTCTGCAAATTGATAACAACGAAACGGTTGTTGGCGAAACTTCTGATTCATCTGAATTCAGAAACAATACTTTTGCTCACATTACTGCTACAAATGCTAATGCTCCTTTTGCATTAACTTCAGGTACTTCATTTTCTACATTGTCAGCAATTAAATCTTGGTTTGCTGCTCGTAGCAATGATACGGCCACTTTAGCTCAAGTTGGTTTAACTGGTTTTAGTCTAAGTAATCCTATGGCAACTGTTATTCCTGCTACAGGTTCAGTACAGTTATCAGGTGCTAACTTTACAAGTTCTTCTAAATTAACTTCTAATTCATTTTTAACACCTGTATCTTATAGAGGTGCTTTTGGTTCAACTGATTGGACTGCTGGTTGGGCTAGTTTTGATCCTATCAATGCTAACTACAATACAACCTTTAAACCAACTACACAAACTGTTTCTGGAAATATCTCTTCAAACACTACTTGGACAAGTGATAAAATATGGAAAATCAGTGGTCAAGTAAATATCGATTCTGGTTATACTTTAACCATCCAACCAGGTACTGTTGTTCAAGGTATCAAAAACAATTCTAATAAAGCGGTATTAATCGTTAGAAGAGGTGCTAAAATTATAGCTGATGGTTCAGCTGTTCAACCTATTGTTTTCACTTCAGACCAAGCTGCAGGCTCAAGAGCTACAGGTGATTGGGGTGGTGTGATTGTTTGTGGACGTGCTCC
>CANHJJ010000287.1 GCA_947460565.1 Bacteroidota bacterium | reverse complement strand
CAAAGATAAAATTAAATTGATAATTTAGTTACCAATTATTTCCAAGCCTTCACGATCAGGCCTGTGCCTGTGCTGTGTTTGGTGTATGTATCAAGCCAGTTTAACAGATAACTAAATGGGTAAGTAATTATATAGTAAAAAGGAAGAATGATGAAAAATGCTTTGCTTGCATTAAGCATTGTCATTGGGTATTTCATGCTTAATTTCCAAGCAATTTTGCCTGGTGCACCATAGCTATACAGTATTTCCATTTTATCAAAACCAGCTTGTCTTAATTTTTCAGCCATTTCCTCTTTAGGGTAACCATCACGAACATGCTCACCAATAAAACTTTCGCCTGTTTCTTCATGCACATCACTACCACCTTGGTCGCTAGGAGTAGATATTAATAGCATAGCTCCAGGCTTCATAGCTTGATGAAAATTTTTAAATACTTGAACATCTTCTAAAATATGTTCCATTACATCAACACACAAAACAAAATCGTATTTATTTACTGCAATAGATTGTGTTAAATCACCTACTGCAAATTTTGCATTTGGTAAATTACACTTAGCAAAAAACTGGTTGCAATCTGCAATCTGGTCGTCTTTCACGTCAATGGCATCAATAGAATAGTTTCTGTTTTTGCTAGCCATATAAAAACTATATTGACCAAAACCCGAACCTGCATCCAATATCATGGCTGCTGGTTTTTCTCTCATCCATGCTTTCATTTCGCGGTGAACATGCCATGTGCGAAGCAATAGCAAATCAAGCAATTTGTAGAACAATTTGCGCATGGCTGTTGACGAATTGAAAACATTACCTAAGTCTTTTTTTATTGGGTCGTAATTCATAATTTAATCAATGTGAATGTATATTTGGGTATTATTTTTAACTGTTTTTCTTTTTTTCGTCCTGTTCTTTCACTTGTTTCATTACCTCTTCCATATGAAAAACATAATCTAGACTATCGTCAAGCAAAAACTGAAGCTCAGGTACAATGCGAGCTTGATTCTTTATTTTATTTGCCAACTCTTTTCTAATAACTATTGATTGAAGTTTTATCAAGCTAAGAAGTTGCTCTTTGTTTTTTTCGGCCAAGAAACTCAAAAACACCTTTGCATAACCCAAATCCGGAGATACCTCTACCCTACTAATGGTTATAAATGCATTATTAAAATCTCCTTTGTGTTTCAAAAACACATCAGATAGATATTGTTGAATGATGCCTGCAAATTTTTCTTGGCGAATACTCATAGCTGCAAATATGCTTATTTTTTAGCAGAGTATATAGCCAAAAATCAAAGAGTTTTCTTGAATTTCAGAAAAAGTACAACCGAGGCCAAAGCACAGCCTAATGAATTGGCTGCCATATCCATATAATCGTAACTGCGGTTGATGAATACAGTGGCTTGTAAAACTTCAATGATTACACCATACATGGCACTTATCACAAAGGCAGGTAGAATAAGTCTTAAGGGTAGCCCATTTGTAGATGATTTGCGTTTTCTATCAGTAGCAATAAACCACGTTTGAAGGCCAAAAAGGGTAATATGTGCCAAAGAATCTGGTTGAATGATGTCGGTAAAATGAATTTCAGGAAAATAACTTCCATTCATGCCACAGACACAAAGAATAAGAAACGCCCATAAAAAACTGTAGGTATAGGTATTAAAGAATCTTTTCATGATAAATTGGTTGCTATATATTAGTAAAATTGACCAAAAAAAAGAGACGTTAAGTATAACGTCTCTTTCAAAATCTTAATCGTTTATGGCTGCAATACCTGGCAAGGTTTTACCCTCAAAATATTCTAACAAGGCGCCACCACCTGTGCTCACATAACTTACTTTTTCTTCGAAACCAAATTTAGCGACAGCTGCTGCACTATCACCACCACCAATTAAGCTAAATGCACCATTGACAGTAGCATCGGCAACTGCTTGCGCCACTGACTTGGTGCCATATTCAAAACTAGTCATTTCAAAAACGCCCATAGGTCCGTTCCACAAAATGGTTTTTGAACTACGAATGACTTTGCAATATTCATCACTTGCCAAAGGTCCAATATCCAAGCCCATCCAACCTGTTTCTATTTGCTTGTTATCACATACTTTGGTATTGGCTGCATTGTCAAACTTATCAGCAACTACAGAATCTATTGGTAATAAAAGATTAACCCCTTTAGCTTTTGCTTTTTCCATCAAATGTTTGCAAAGGTCAAGTCTGTCATCTTCGCAAAGTGATGAGCCAATTTCGTATCCCATGGCTTTTAAGAATGTATAAGCCATACCCCCACCAATAAGTAAATTGTTTACGCTGTTCAACAAATTTTCTAAAATCAATAATTTGTCTGAAACCTTTGCCCCACCCACGATGGCAGTGAAAGGCTGTTCAGCTTTTTTCATCACTTTTTCAGCATTGGCAATTTCATTCGCCATCACATATCCAAAACACTTAGCGTTAGGAAAAAACTTAGCTATTACCGCAGTGCTGGCATGTGCACGATGACAAGTACCAAAAGCATCATTTACATATACACCTCCATACTTGGATAATTTCTCTGCAAAAGCTTCGTCACCCTTCTCCTCTTCTTTATAAAAACGGAGGTTTTCAAGCAACAACACTTCACCTGCTTTTAGATTTGATGCCATCTCAGCTGCTTCTGCCCCTATACAATCAGGGGCGAATTTTACATTTACACCCAATAATTCAGATGTTTTTTGAAGGGTGTGTTTCAATGAGTGTTTTTCATAGTCAATACTTCCATCCTCTTTTAACTTTTTTAATGGACGACCCAAATGACTCATCAACACACAAGACCCTCCATCAGCCAAAATCTTTTTGATAGTTGGCACAGTCGCTCTGATACGAGCATCATCTGTAATGGCAAGCGTAGCCTTGTCTAAAGGTACATTAAAATCAACACGCACTAGAGCGCGTTTACCTGCAAAATCTATATTGTCAATTGTTTTCATAGTTACTATTTATTAAAAATTCATCATGTTAAATTTCTGATGTCAGCGATATTTGATGTTATATTATTTAACTGCAATCACACTTATTTCTACATTAACATTCAAAGGAAGTTTTGAAACTTGAACCGTTTCGCGAGCTGGAAAATTATCTGTAAAAAAACTACCATATACCTCGTTGATTGAGGCAAAGTCACCCAAATTTATACAGAAAATAGTGGTTTTAACTACGTTGGTAAAATCCATTCCTGCTTCTTTTAAAATGGCTTCAACATTTTGCATCACTTTGCGGGTTTCAGATTTGATATCCCCAACAACCATCTCGCCTGTTTGGGCGTCTTTTGCTACTTGGCCACTCACGTAAAGTGTGTTTCCGATTAAATTTGCATGGCTATATGGACCAATAGGAGTAGGTGCATTGGCACTGGTAATAATTTTCTTTTCCATAATTATTTTGTTTTTAGTTTTGAGTGAAATATGTTGCGAATATGAAAATTTTGGCGCGAGGTACAAAATCACAGGTAGAAGAATTAGAAATAAAGCTTTCATCTATTGATTATTCTTTAGTTAGGTTTG
>CANHJJ010000286.1 GCA_947460565.1 Bacteroidota bacterium | reverse complement strand
CACCAAAAGTATAAGAACTCGAGTAAAAGTAATGTTAGATAATAAGGTATCATCCGAAAAAAATGTGGGGTTTTTAGTTCTTCTACCTGCCATAAAATTTTTGTATTTTAAGTTTGCGAATATATTTTTTTTATTTCACGAAGATTATTTAAAAATTTAATATAAAAAATTATGTAAGATATTTCCCTTATATAAAAATATTATATGTTAGCTTTGCATGCTCAAAAATGAGAATTTCAAAGCATTGAACCCTAAAATTTATTTATTTTTCTTTTTCTCAGTAATTAGTTTTTTTTCCTTTTCTCAAGATGTTAATTCGTCTAGATTTCTTAGAAATATCGGTATTAGCGCTAGTATTATAAAAGGCTATGATTTTTCAGCGAGGGGGAGAAATGCTCCAAATAGAAATTTTGATGCTATTGGAGCTGAGTTTGATTTTATTTACAGAGCTGATGGACATAAGGATTGGCAAAAATTATACAATAATCCTAGATTTGGATTTGGTTTAATTTATATACTTATGCCAACGGAATGGCTTTATGGTAATATTTATTCGGCTATGCCTTTTGTTAATTTTACACTACTAAACAGAGCCACCACTTCTGCATTTTTGAAATTTGGATTGGGGGCATCCTATATTGATAAGCAATATGATACAAGCAGTTTACGAGAGCTTAAAAATAATTTAATAAGTCAGCCCAAGAATCTTGGAATTCAATTTGGTTTGGGTATTCATCAAAAGTTATTTTCAAATACTGAATTAGCGCTTGAGGCTGGTGTGCTGAATTTTTCGAATGGCTCATTCAACGCCCCTAACAACGGTATTAATTTGGTTTATTTGAAAGGGGGAATGAATTTCTTTATTTATGATCGGGTTAATCATCGTGGTATGACAACCTTTCATAATAACCAAACTAAGAAATGGTATTTTCAGACCTTCATAGGAACGGGGTTTACAAGGATGAAAATACCATTGATCACCCAATATGATATTTATGTAATATCAACTCAGCTGATGTACTCAAAAAATAAAATTCTGAACATTGGTCCTGGTATTGATTTTTACTATGATCCTACTTCAAACATAAGATTATTAAGACCAAAAAGTATGGATGAGGTAGCTGAGGCCGATAAGTATAAAGTGGCAATGGGTTTGTCGGCTGAATTTAATATTGGTCGAATCTCCATTCCCATGAGGGGTATGCATTATGTATATAACCTTGCCAATGTAAGGGTGGATAGAATATATTTTGTATTTGGTTTAAGGTATACTCACAAAAGTAATTTGTTTATTCAAGGAAGTTTAAAAAGTACCTTGGATAATACCACAGGGGTAAGAACTGACTTCTTAGAATATGGAATCGGCTATCGATTCAAGACCAAATCAACCTATGGAAATACTTATTAGTTAACCATTACACTTTTACTTTTTGAGTATCCATCCATGTTAAAAACGAAAAAATACTGACCTTTAATTAGGTTGCTGATATCTATTTCGTTTTCATCACTTTTAAGGATAATATGCCTAATTGTTTTTCCAGTAATATCCATTATCAATAAATCAATATTTTTAAACTGCTTTTTGAAATGGATGTTAATGAGGTTCTTTGCGGGGTTTGGATACATATAAATAAAATCTGATTTCTCTGGGTGCAAATTTAGGATGCTAGCTGTTACATCTTTTTTACCAATGGCATATTCTCCAATTTTTATATTGTTCACGGTAATCTTACCTATTTTGTCTGTTTTGTTTCCACCAGTGTTTATTGAGCAATCAGTCAGCAATTGCCACATTTCAGTTCCATTTGCCCTATAAAGCATCACCAACGAGTCTTCATTTCTGTCAATAAATTCATTGTCTAACCAACCGGAATTACTTGGGTTTTCGGGGGTTGAACCATCATAGTTAAAAAAGCCTTGCGCCTTAAATCCACTTGGTAAAAAGCCATTAATAATCCAATGTCTTTGGTTTGAGATTCTGATGCCTGCAGGCGCTACTTCCCACCATTTGCCGCCAATCCAATTATGCTCTATGTTTATATTCACCGAGTCGCTAATACTTTGGGTGTTGATACCACAAAAAGCATCAGCAAAATTTTTGAGTCCTGTATTTTTTATGGTTTGATTTTGCATCGACCTTGCTTTGAAATATTTATCATCCGCATCTATGAGGGTATAAAAATCTTTTCCGAAATTTATTTTGCCAATAGTGAAAGTATATGCTCCATTTTTGTTGTATATAAAGTCGCGAACAATACGAATATTGCCATCAAAAAAAGTAATGCTTAACGGAATATTGTTAAAGCCTTTTTGAGTATTTTTTAAATCTTGGGTTAGCTGCACAGAAATAACACCATTATTCAATTCTGATTTTATCACTCTTACATTATACAAACTTGGATTACTTACATACATGTCAAAGAATACACTCAAATCTGAAGAGGTAAATTTCTGAAATTCGTTTTTTAAATCCGTTGAACTAGCATCTTTAAAAGCAAATTCTTTCTGATAAGATTTGCATGCAGCAAAAAATGCCGAATCACCCATGTATGAGCGTAAAGAATGTACTATTAATGCCCCCTTTTTATAAACAGTTGTCCCATATGTAGCATTGTGAGGTGCATTAGATAAGGCAAACAATCCACCATCCTTGGCAGCTGCAAACCTCAATACGGTATTCCAATTACTTTTTATTTCCTTTTTATATGCATCTGTTCCATATAAGCATTCTATAAATTGAGCCTCACAATAACTTGCCCAGCCTTCATTCAGCCACATATCCTCTGCCTTTCTGCATGTCACATGATCGCCCCACCACATGTGCGAAAGCTCATGGGCAAATAGGGTTTCGTAATTGGTGGTTCCATCAATAGCAAAAATAGGATAGGCTATGCTTGTTGCATGTTCCATAGCTCCCCCGTCAAAAGGCACAGCCACATAGCCAGTTCTTTCAAAAGGATATGCATCAAATTTGTCTTCAAAACAATGTAAGGCTGCATTTAGGTTTACAAAAGAGGCTTTTAATCTATTGCTATCTTGAGCTTGACAAGCAATGATAACAGGAAAACTTTTACTTTTACCTTGAAAATTATATTCTAGCATAACATAGTTAGATACCGCTACAGATGCCAAATAGGTGGGTATTTCATCTTTTAAAGTCCAATGCCATGTAATGCTTCCATCGTTATTATATGTTTCAGTTTGTTTGCTTCCATTACAAATTGCCTTGTATCCACTATCCGTATTGATATGAAAATTATAGGTGGCTCTATCTGTAAAATTATCTACACATGGAAACCAACACCTACCAAAATTGTGAGGCTTCACATTAAAGCCTACACCTAGGTTGAAAGCATAGTTGCCGCTAAAATAAAAACCTCCCCAACTCGGGTCTTTGGCAGGTTGACCAGCATAGCTAATGTCTATTTGAATGCTATCGTTTTGATTAAGTGGCCTTTTAAAATTGATAAACAGTTCTGAGTCGTTTTGAGAAAAAAGAAGACTATCCGCATTGGCAAGCACCGAACTCACTGTCAATTT
>CANHJJ010000285.1 GCA_947460565.1 Bacteroidota bacterium | reverse complement strand
TTAGTAGCGCTGATGTAACCAATAGGCGCATCAAACCAAACATATAGCACTTTTCCATCTGCATCAGGCAAAGGAACAGGCACTCCCCAATCCAAATCACGGGTCATAGCCCTTGATTGCAATCCTTCAGTCAACCAACTTTGACATTGCCCTTTGATATTGCTTTTCCAATTGTCAAATCGCTTGATATAAGCTTGAAATGCCTCACTTTGTTGTATCTCGCCCATAGGCAAAAACCAGTTTTTGGTTTCTTTCAAAACGGGTGTTGCACCACTTAATGCCGACTTGGGATTGATTAAATCTGTTGGGCTAAGTGAGGTGCCACATTTTTCGCATTGGTCGCCATAGGCACCTGGATTTCCGCACCTTGGGCAGGTACCAGTAATGTATCTATCCGCTAAAAATTGTTTAGCTTCTTCGTCATAGTATTGTTGGGTAATTTCTTCCTTAAATACACCTTTGTCATATAGGCTTTTGAAAAAATCTTGTGCAGTATCATGATGAATCTTACTGCTGGTGCGGCCGTAATAGCTAAATTCGATACCAAATTCAGCAAAGGCATTCTTCATGATATCATTGTATTTGTCAACCACTTGCTGAGGAGTAATGCCTTCTTTTTTTGCTTTAATGGTAATGGGTACACCATGCTCATCGCTACCGCATATAAACACTACGTCTTTACCTTTTGCTTTTAGGTATCTTACATAAATGTCTGCAGGTAGGTAGCAGCCAGCTAGGTGGCCAATATGCACAGGCCCATTGGCATAGGGTAGGGCAGCTGTAATTAAGTATCGTTTTGGATCGCTCATAAATCGCTTGCAAATTACATTAATTGATTGAACTTAGAAATACATTAGCTATCATATTCCTAAACGCTATTTATCTGCTCATAATTGGTGTTTATAAGCCCAACTTTTATTAGGTGGTTATGAAATCAAACGTAAGCAAAGGCTAAAATTAATTTGCCCGCAAGGTTATTAATTGAATACTAAATATTAAGCATTCTTTTTACTCTTACCGAAACTAGCCAAATACACGCCCGCAAATACAAAAATCATACAAAGGAATTTCGTAAGGTTTAATTCATCTCGCTGCAAGGCAATGGCTATGATGCTAGCAATTACGGGTTGTAAATAAATATATGTGCCCACCAAAGATGAACTGGCATTTTTTAGTGCATAGGCATTTAGCACATAAGTAAAGAAGGTGGATCCTATGGTTATAAAGGCTACAAAAGCCCATATTTTGGGACTAAAACTCGCCCAATCAATTTCTGTAGCTTGGTTGAAGGCAAATGGAAAGACTAGAAAAGTACCGATCACAAAACTCCATAAGGTAACGGTTATGGGATGATATTTTCTAATAAGCTCTTTGGCATACACCAAATAAAAGGCATAGCTAATGGCATTAAGGGTTACTAAAATATCTCCTTGTAAGGTAGAACTTTCAAAGCTAAAATTACCTCCACTTATGAGTAAAAGCGCTCCAATGGCTGCGATTATGATTCCTACTATTTGTAAAAAATTTACTTTTTCTTTAAGCCAAATCCATGCGAAGACAATAACAAAAATGGGTGTATTGAGCATCAGCACAGCTCCATTAATGGGTTTGGTTAAAGACAATCCTTTAAAGAACATAAGCATGTTGGCTGCCACTCCAAAAACCGCACAAATGAGTAATTTTTTATAATCTTCCTTGTCTATTTTTTTATGTTGGATATACAGTTGGTGAAAAAAGAAAATGAGCACACTTGCCACGCTTACTCTTAACAAAATAAAAGCGTAGGGTTTAATGTATAAAGGCATCACTTCTTTGGCAATGGTGAATGTAGCACCATAGATAGCCGAAACAATAAACAAAGCAATATGTACTTTTAGCTTCTCGCTCATAAGGCCTTATTGTTCGAAAGTAAATTCTTTTGATTCTTTCATAAAACGTGTTAGCAACATAATCGCAGAAAAAGTCAATCCGATGGATAGGGCTATCCACACACCATATAGGCTATAAGAAGTTTTAAAACATAAATAATACCCAATAGGAATACCTATCACCCAATACGCCACAATGGTAATAATGGTTGGTACTTTGGTGTCTTCCAAACCTCTTAAAACGCCTAGTGCCACGCATTGCAAGCCATCACTCAGTTGGAAGAAAGCAGCAATGATTAATAGGTTGGCAGCCATGTATTCCACTTCAACATCATGCACATACAATGACACAATGAAATGATTGAAGATGGCAAATATAATAGCACATACTGCCATGAAAGTTACGCCCATAAGCAAGGCTGCTCGACCTGATTTAATAATATCTGTATGGCTTTTGCGACCAACTGCATTGCCCACTGCAATAGAACCTCCGGCTGAAATACCTGTAGCAATCATATAGGTGATAGAGGCAATATTGATAGCTATTTGATGAGATGCCAATGCTTTTTCATTAATCCAACCAATCATGATGGCTGCAAAGGCAAATGCTCCTACCTCGAAGAAATACTGCATACCAGAAGGTAGGCCCACTACAAATATTTCTTTTAAAAAGTCTATGGCTTTATTGCTTTTTAAAACTGCCAAATATTGTTTGTATCGTTTGTCGATCAATACAAATGAAATCATACAAAGGGCCATGAATACCCTAGAAATACTGGTGGCCAAGCCTGATCCAAAAAGCTCTAGTCTTGGAAATCCCCAATTGCCAAAAATTAAGGCCCAATTAAGAAATGCATTGATGACCAAAGCTACTATCGTTAATACGGCTGAAGGAAAAGTAAAGGACAATCCATCACTAAATTGCTTGGCAGCTAAAAACAACATCAAAGGTAAAGTACCAATATTGATGGCATGAAGGAAGGTGATGGTTAGTTTTTCTACTTCTACATTTTGTTGGAAAATATGAATGTTAATGGTTAGAATATAAACCACAATGCTAATAAAAATTGAAAGCAAAATGGCTGCAATAAGTCCTTGTCTAAAAAGCACCCCACAATCTTCGGGTTTATTGGCTCCTTGCGCTTTTGCCACTATAGGAGATACGGCAGTTAAAGTTCCAATACCTAAAATGGAAATTAAAAAATAAATAGCGTTGGCTAATGAGGCTGCAGCTAGGTGGGTTGCTCCTAGTTTACCTATCATCACAATATCTACCACACCCATTAATACAATGCCTAATTGGCCAATGATGATGGGGTAGCTTAGTTTTGCAACTTGAAGGAAATAAGGTTGATAGCTAGTATAAAGTTTTTTCAAAAGTAATTTTATTGTTTCAATACAAGGAAGCGAAATTAGTGTTTTGTGATTACACTTTGACTTAAAGGACAAACTTTAATCTATCATATCGTATCTTTGTCATTACCCTCAGTATAAAAAGCCTTTAGTTTTTTCCCACATACCATTTTCAGTTCGTATTTCGTTTGTACCTTGCCCATTATTTTTAAACAAAAAATGAAAAGAATATCAGTAGTTCTACTATTTACATTTATACTAATTCAATCACTTTCAGCGCAAAGACCCAATAGTTTTTCATACGACCCGAGTAGCTTTATTGG
>CANHJJ010000284.1 GCA_947460565.1 Bacteroidota bacterium | reverse complement strand
ATCTCATACGATGAGCATTTGGACAGAGCCGTTATCATCAATAAACTGCTTTCTTTAGGCTATCCAGAGGCAACCGAAGAAAATGGCTTGTTGCTTCAAGTGAAAAGCTATGCGAGTTGTATGCTAGGTAAGATTCACAACCTGAACCACAACTAAGGCATGATCATATCAAGCGACCTACATCCTAACATTATAGATGTAAGAAGTTCTACTGAATTTTTAGAAGGGAAAAAACTAGGTAGTATCAATATTCCCCCATACTGAACATTAGAGGATATGATGCAATTGCCAAAGCCTATTGTTATTTGCTCGTCAAATGGTGCAAAAAGCAACCGTGCTGGCAATTTTCTATAAAAGTTAGGAATAGAGTGTATGAACGGTGGCTTTTGGAAAGACTATAAAAGCAATGTAGTTAGTGCTTAATATTATCTAACAATCATAGTACGTGTAATGGTTTTTTGACCCATTACCTGCACCACATTGGTATCTCCTTTGTTACCACTTTGTGCCCTTAGGTAATAGTTACCTTGTAAGATAAAGCCAAAGTCCGCTGCACCACTCGCTGTGTTTACTATATTCAAATAGTAATTTCTTTTCAGGTCTTCATAGCTTGGGTACAAAAATACTTGTGCCCCATTGATGTTACTATTTCCATTTGTTCCATCCAATACAATTACTTTTAATCGTCCCGAATACTGTGAGCTATCGCTGGTAATAATGGTTTGGGAAGGATTGGATGAATCAGATTTAGAGCAAGCAAAAAGCGTGCTTGCCAATACCAAAAGAAGTAGGGTGTTTTTCATGGGTTAATAATTAAATATTTGTGTTCCTTTATTCCTCTCTTTTATAGAGATAATATTATCTCGAACAAAAATTAGTTTGGAATAAAAATACCAAGGTGAGCTCGCATCTGCAATTCTTTTCCATTCGCAAAATTGTAATTTCTTATTTAAATAGATGGCCTTTATAATATTGGCTTTATCCCAATAATATAACGTTTCTTTACCCTTTAATAAATTAATCTCTTGCAAAATTTCAACCCTTTCATTTCTTGAACTAACAGAAACTATTTTTACTTTAATCTTTTTAGATTTTGATTTGGCTTTTACTCTTTGGTTCGGCAAATTTCTAACCCTAACAATTGAATTTATTACGTTTTCAATTGAGTCAAACTTTGCATTTTGAGCTGATGAGACAAATGCACAAACCGAAAAAAACAGAATAAATATGGTTTTTCTCATATAGTTTTTCTGTGTAATCTGTGCAATCTGTGGCTACTAATGAATCCCATTAAATATCCTGCTCCAACGAATCTTTTTTAAAGGATTGCTTTCATAGGCATCTAAACTCATCCAAATAAACAAGGCTTTTCCCACAATATGAGTCTCAGGCACAAAACCCCAAAAGCGGCTATCCAATGAATTGTGGCGGTTATCACCCATCATAAAGTAATAGTTATCTTTAAATTGGTAGCTAGTAATTTCTTTACCTTCGCTATAGAATTTTCCATCACGCATTTCGAAACTGCTGCTACCTTCATAAGCCGTAATAACACGTTTGTACATGTAGTAATTGAATGAATCTAACTTAATCACATCACCTTTTCTTGGAATATAAATGGTTCCGTAATATTCTTTGTTCCATGTAAGCGTTGGGTTATCAGGGTAGCACCTGTCACCCATATGATCTACTTCATTTTCCTCAGATAATAACGTATCTACTTCCACCACATTGGGTAGTGCCTTGATTTTAGCTAAGGTTTCGCTGTTTAATCGCATGATATAACTATCCGATCCATTGAGGGCAACATCTCCATTTTGGATGTTTTGCATATTGCCTTCTTCGCTTGTAATATCAAGTGCCGACAAGCCGATTTCTCTGAACTTTTCCATAGAAATAAATAGACCGCCATTCTTCAATTTCTTTTGTTGGTGTATAGGTGTGCCATTTGTTTTAACCGAATAGCTAAACATACCTGTTTCAGCCAATGGTACTTGTTTGCCATTCACAAATAGTTGTCCTCTCACTATTTTCAAACTATCACCTGCAATACCCACACAACGTTTGATATAATTCTCCTTCTTGTCAACAGGTCTTTTGTCGTCAGGCTCACCTGATCGGGCTGGGTAATTAAACACCACTACATCATTGTTTTTAATGGTTTGGAAAGAAAACATTCTGCAATAAGGCATTTTCAACCATTCTAAATATGAATCGGCATTATCGCTAAATGGCATTTTGTTGTGCGTAAATGGAAATGCCAAAGGAGTCATTGGCAATCTTGAACCGTAATTAACCTTACTAACAAAAAGGAAATCACCAACCAATAGGCTCTTTTCCATGGAAGAGGTTGGAATGGTATATGCCTCAATAAAGTATGAACGGATTACAGTAGCGGCAAGGGTAGCAAACCACAATGCATCACTCCATTCGTATACCAATGCTACATCTGGCTTGCGCACAAAACGTATGATTGAAAGCACCTGAAGAACAGTCCAAATAATAGGTGACACCACCAATGCAAGCAGACGTGTGAAATATAAAAATATCAAGGCTATGCCATAAAGGCTATTGATAAGTGCTGTAAAAACACCTGCACCAGCGCTTACATATAAAAACATTAAAACAATGTTCAATAAGCTCCAAATGGCTATTACTGTCCATTGTTTGGTGCTAAATGTTTTTGGGCTGCGGTAGAAATATTTAAATGTTTCAGAAAAATTCATTGTATTGATTTTGCGTTGATAACGTTGCTTTATTGGTATTATTAATAAATTATGATAGAAGGGTTAAAACAAAGATGATTAAATTTCTAAAATATCTTCCATGGTGTATATACCCTCTTTGCCCACAATCCACTCAGCAGCTAGCAGAGCGCCACGGGCAAAGCCATACCTGCTTTTGGCAGCATGGGTAATTTCAATGGTATCAATCACGTTTTCGTACCTCACTTTATGAACCCCCGTCACATCTCCTTCTCTGATGCTTTCAATTAACAGTTCATTGGGCTTGGTGCTCTGAGAAGGTTGGTTTCTGTCAAATAATAAGCGGTCTTTAATTTTCTCTTTTGAGCTTATCTCAGTCATAATTTGATTGGCCAACGACAAGGCCGTTCCGCTTGGGTGGTCTTTCTTTTGGGTATGATGAATTTCCTCAATCATTACATCATAATCATCCGTTTTAGCCATAATTTCGGCCAAAATTTTATTGATTTTATAAAAAATATTAACGCCAATACTAAAATTGGTTGAATATACCATCGACTGTTTTTCGTCAATACATCTTTTTTTTATCCCATCAAAATGCTCATACCAACCGGTAGTACCCACCACGATAGGTACACCTGCATCAAAGCATTTATTTATATTATCTACTGCCGAAGTGGGCATGCTGAAATCTATTGCTACATCTACATTTTGCAGGCTCACAGGCATAAAATCAAAAGAATTATCCATGTCCACGCGATACACAATTTCATGGCCTTTGGCTTCAGCTATTTTCTCAATAGCCTTACCCATTTTTCCATATCCTAGTAATGCAATTTTCATAATGGT
>CANHJJ010000283.1 GCA_947460565.1 Bacteroidota bacterium | reverse complement strand
ATAGTCCATTGCCGAAGGAGCTGATAGTAAGAATAGCATGCTTTGATCTCCTATTTTTTCTTTAGTAAGTGCAATGAGTTTTTTGCCAATTCCTAGTTTCTTATATTCTTGCCTTACTGCCAAGTCTGATAGATAGCAGCAATAACAAAAATCGGAAAGTGAACGTGCTATACCTACAAGTTTATCTTCATCCCAAGCCGAAACCACTAGGTTTGAGTTTTCATACATCTGACCTATTCTGTAGATGTCATCAATAGGTCTATTAATACCTGAACTTTTATAGAGGTCAATAATATCTTCAACTGGAGGTGTAAGGTTAAAGTGGTAGCTAATTCCCATTCGAATGTCTTGTTAAGATTGAATAACAAAATTAAACAATTCTGAAACCAATTCCTTTAGCTTCGAAACTAATTCAATTTCTTTACCTCAAACACAGGAAATCCTTTTTGTCCTCGGTGGTTATAAAAGTCGGTGAAGCGCATTTTCCAAACAATACCTGGTATATTTCCTTTTGGCTTGATGACATAATTAACATAATCGCGGGCCTTGTAATGTTGGTTATTGAAATCATATACCTTCCAATCAAATCCCATTACATCGCGTTGTGTTTTGAAATTTAAAGATAAGGCTGTGCTAAGGTCTATTTTATAGAAATTTAAAGTACTATCAACTGCTGCTTCGTTTTTAAATGTGTTTATATGTATTCCATTCACCAAATACGGAAAGGGTGGATTTAATTCATAATAAACCGTTCGGTAACGAACAAAGCAAAAATCCCAATCATTTCTATTGGGCTCAATATCTAAAATAATACCTCCTTTATCAAAGTTAAAATACACATTAAGTTTCTCTGCTACCCTTGGTATATGTGCAATGACTATAGGCCTTTGAGCATAGATGTCTGTATAGGCTATGGTATATTCCTTTACATTTACATCAATGATTTTGAACTGCATATACCTTTCTTGTGGAGGGCAGTTTGAGCCTCTATCAATAACATATACGGAGTCGGTTACCAATTTAGTACTTTTGTTATACCAACCTTTTAAAGCCAAAGAATCACTTACACCTGAGGCTTCATCCCATCTCCATTTAAGTTTGTTTACATCAATATTGCTTTTTAATTTACCTAAGCCTGCGTTGGCAATGAAGGCTGCGTTTCCGCCATTTAGAGTTATATCAAAGGTATTGGTATCACAACTGAAACTTAGATCCCAAATCATTTGAGGAAAGCTTAGTTGTGAGCTATCGCTTAGGTTCACAAATACTTGGTTTCTGTAATCAGGTCCAAGGTAGCAGGAGAAAATAGTAGTAGTTGTATCCTGCTTAGGAATCATAACCCTAACATCTTCTTTTTCACAAGAAGTAAGTACTATGATGCTGATAAAAAATAATGAAACTAAGTATACTTGTATGTTCTTCAATTTGCTTTATTTATTTGGTATCTAATAGCTACAAAAAATGTTCTTCCTACCCCGGTCATTGCTGAATTGCTTTGGGTTGAATGGTAACCCGACATGTAGCTAGCATTCACATTCACCACATTGAAAATATTTTTAATTCCACCAGTTATTGAGAGGTGTTTTTTGAAAAAGTTTTTACTCGCAGTTGCATCACAAATACTAAAAGCATCATAGTAAGTAATCTTTACTTTATTGTTGATGTTATCGTATTGGTAGGCTTGATAATATCCATTTAACTTACAGAAAAGAGAAATGTTCAATTCGTTTTTAAATGTATAGCTTGCGTTGATTCTACCTTGGTGATTAAAGAAAAATTCATTGCTTGTTGGTGTATTTAATAGAATGTTTTTAACCCCCGTGTAAGCATAGCCCACCGACACATTGAATTTTGAAGTTTTGTATTCAGTATTTACATTCAATCCAATGCTCTCAAACTGATTCACATTCACATATTTCATCTTCAGGTTGATAGAGTCGGTGCGGGCTAGGTCTATCATATTATCGATTTTATTATAAAATACTGAAGGTTCAAGCCTGAGTAATTTTTTGTCTGTTTTGTATTGATAAGTAAGAAACGCTTGCAGGTTGTTAGAAGTTTCTGCTTGTAGGTTTGTATTTCCTTGAATATTATGACTTGGGTCAACAAAGTTCAAATACAATTCTTTTAAAGATGGTGTTCTAAATCCTCTTGCATACGACATACGTAAGAAAACACGCTCACTTAAATCGTATTTTATATTCAATGATGGGTTTATAGGCGAGGCATAAAGAGTGTTATATGTTAATCTCATACCTGGGCGAGCAGTAAATTTCTTACTTACTTTAACTTCAGTGCTACCAAATAAACTGTAATCACCCATGCCTCTATAAGAGTTTTGTATCTTATATCCTTCAGCTGTTTCATAATTAACATCGTAACCCAATTGATAATTGATTTTGCTATTGTTGTTATTATAGCTATAAGTAGCTCTGCTCATGTATTGATTAAAGTAATTAGTATCTTGAAGGTCGGCTTCAGGAATTAATGACTCAGTTAAATTGAGCATGTTTTTATAATAGGTATGTAACATACGCCTGTAGTTACTATATGAAACGAGCATATTTATATGCCTGTTTGCAGTTACTTTCTTGTCATAAAACAATGAGCTGGTTATTCTTCTTGTGAAATAGTATGAATCAGTTGCATCTGCTTTTTGCAAAGGGATATTGATGTTTACCTCACCTTTGTTACTGATTTTTTCATTGAAAATATTGTTTTGAAATTTGATGCTACCATCTTTGATAATCTTTCCAAAATTAATATCTCCAAAATATTGCTCACGGGGCTTCCAAAGCATCACTCGGTTATTTTCATCCAGACTATATCCTTGGAAAAAATTTCTTCCGAAATTCAATTGTGAATTCCATTTTTTGTTGGCCAGGCCTAAACCTAAATCTGCATTATAAGTACCAACGCTTTCGTAATAGGTATTTAAGTTAGCCTTTAATTCGTTTTGTTTTGGCTTTTTGGTGATAATGTTTAAAACACCTCCAAGGGCATCTGTACCAAAGTTAACACTCATGGGGCCTTCCACTATTTCAATACGCTCAACATTGTTCATGTTGATTTGGGATAAATCTATGCTACCCCCTTCGCGACCTATTATAGGAACGCCATCAATTAATATTTTTATGCTTTGACCACTCACGCCTTGCAGGCTGATGCTGCTTCCTAACAGTGGGTCTTGGTTGATTCTGATGTTAAGTTCATTACTCAACACGTCTTTAAGATTTACTGCGCCAAGGGCTTGTATGCGTTTGGCATCAATCAGTTTAACCTTGTAAATAGATTTGGTAAGACTGCTTTCACCATACTGACCCGTCACAACCAGTTCACTCAGGTGTTGCAATTTGCTTAGTTGGCTGGTATCAGCCGATTTATTCTGGGCTTTAAGCAAAGTAGTACCCATCCACATCATTGCAATGCTGATGGGTACTATTAGATATTGCTTATTTAAATTCAAATTATTCTTAGCAGAAAATAATTATTCTACGATTAATTTTTTAGTTACACTAACCCCATTAATATTTAAGTTGATGAAGTATAAGCCTTTGTTT
>CANHJJ010000282.1 GCA_947460565.1 Bacteroidota bacterium | reverse complement strand
GGGATCATCGGTATCAAGTCTTTTTGGAGCAGATCCAATATCTCAAATTGCATACAGAATGATAACATTAGCAAAAGGATATGACGCAATGGCGAGATCTCTATTAAAGTTAGGTGTAGCTCTAAGAGTTCTAAACATTAAAAGTCTTCAACAATTGGGTTCTATAACGAAAGGATTCACAGGACAAGGATCTATGCCTGAGGTAAAAACAGAAAGACCTCAAAGATATGGCAGAATGTTTGGGGAAGATCAAGAAGGAGAATCAATTAAAAAGAAAAAGAAAGAGACACAATTATCACCTTTGGAGAATAAGAAAAACCAAATACTGTATGTGTCTCAACAAATGGAAAAAGTTGTGAAGTTATTACAAAGCATTGATAGATCTACATCAACAATTGATGACTTTATTGCAATGCAGTCTAATAATAAAATAATGTCTCCACCTCAACTTAAAACATAAACTATTATAAATTTTTGAGTATAAATAAAAATGTTTAAGAAATTAAAATTATTCTGGGACTGGAAGAAATCAATCAAGTCTAAAAAATTTGAGCTGGATCAAAAATTTGGAGCTCGAGTGGATAATGCTGGAAGAATTTATACAGTAATCAATGTACCAGAAGAGATTGTAGGAGAAGCTTATAGTCTAAAAAAATCAGACATTGATAGAATATCAGAGAACTTTGTGAGACAATATTATGTAGAACTTGGTAAGTTTCTAAATACTTGTGGACAACAAGAGATGTTTGATGTTTATCAAATAAAAAAAGTAGATAAATACTCATATTTACTTGTTGTTGGATATAAACTATTTGATTCAACTAAATACTACAATAGATTATACTATGTTATAACACCTATTGTAATTATTTCATCAATAATTTCATTATTTTTAATTTTTTAATTAAACTAATCACATCTTTTTTTATAAAAAAGAAAAAATATTTCAATAATGGACAGATTCTACGAATTGTCGGAAGACACAATTGATGATTTTTATCAAATTTTTAATAAAAAATCATTCCCAGTATCAATAAAATTTCAATTTATTGGCGATACTAAACAAAAAGGATTAATTAAAATCTCTAAAATCGCTGATGATTTTTCTTTTATTTTACAAAAAGAGTTGAAAGTAACAATCAATGAAGACTTATTAAATGCTTACGATGAAGAGTCATCTACAATTTTATTTGAGCAAGAAATTGATAAAATCAACATCAATATAGATTCAGGTAAAATTAAACTTGTAAAAACAGACTTGAATACTTTTTCTTCATTGGTAAATAAATATGGAGTTGAAAAAGTAGCAAGAGCTAACAAAGTTGAAGAGTTATATCAAGAGCAACAAAGAGACGCTAAAGACGAAGAATTTATTATTTGATTATGATTAAAACAAACGAATTAGGAAAAAACTATATTTCAGCTTTAAGAAAAAAATACGAAGCTGAAATCGAAGAAGCTAAAGCAAACTTAGCTCTTTACACAACAAATTTAGCAGCAATCGGAGAACACTCAGATTTAATGGAAGAACATGACAAGTGGATTGAAAAATATACAAATGCTAAAGACAAATTAACATCTTTAGATGAATTATTTGATTTAACATCAACAAACTTTATTAAAGGATAAAAAAATAAATAAAAATATGAATAAAATAGAAACTAATGTTATTAAACCTATTGTCAACATGACAGTAGACTCAACTGAATATAGACTAATTGATGAGGATGTAGAATCTTTATTAGACAGTAACATCGGAGAGGTAAAATCTTACATAGATGAAAATCACGGTAAAGGAAAATCAGTAGAAGAAAAAGACAATCTTTATTTAGAATCTCAAAAGATTTGGAAAAAATATACTTCATCTTTGGATGGAGCTAAATATAATTTCTACCTAAATAAAGATCAGTGGAAATTTATCACAGATTTAGTACTTCATAAATTAGAATATGATGTAAATACCGTTTTCTTCGCAATCGAACTTAGAGATTTATTTGACGTAATGAAGTCAAGTAAATATAGTGGAAATGAATACCTTCCATTTAAGGTAAATGCTACAGAAGTTACATACATCTACCACTTAATTTCCAAACATAAAGTGAAAGGTTTGACAAAAGATTCTTATCTTTTTTCAGAAATTCTTCTACTAATCGGAAATATTAGTAAGATATTTAACTACTATGATACTACAGGTAAAAACCTAGCAGCTGATATTCAAGACTGGGTTGCTACTTTTGAGGATGGTGTTGAATTCGAATCTAGAAAACAAGTAGAAGAAGAATTATAATAAAAAAGTCTAAGAGAAATCTTAGACTTTTTTTTATGCTAAATACCACGACCACGAGGAGGAGTGAATCCCTCATCATCAATAACTGAAAAAGTAATGTTATTGTTAGTAGATTGCCACTGCAAAACGGATTGATATATCCAAGGGGATAATCCTATAGTTTTAGGAGTATTTATACCAAATTGAGTCTTTTTAACTTCCTCAAATTGAAAACTAGTATAAGAGTTAAAAATTTCTATTGGTAAACCCTCTTTAAATATCATTTGTTCACCTTTGTATCTATCTATAGAATACTTATTATATTTTAGGAAATTATTATTATATTTAACCAAGTTCAGTGTTACCTTTTCAGTCTGAAAATAATTACTAACCAATACTTCTTCTTGATTACCATCAATAGACTTTACAGATTGATTAAATTTAATAAAACTAGTAAAATTAAATGAAGGTATTACAAAATTTCTAGATTTAGCATCAGAATAAAAATCATTTGTCTGGTGTTTTCCACAAAAAGTTATATCAAGTAGTAAATTCTTCTCGAACCCATATCTGTAAATCTTAGACATAATTCTTTCTAAGAAATACAAATCTAAATTAGTCTCCCAATTATCGAATTCTAAAAAAAGTTTAACATCCCAAGAGTTCCAAGTGTATAAAAGTTCACCATGTAATAAAATCCTAAAGTCATTTAACTCAGTATCAGCCTTTATAGTCTGAAATAAGTCTTTAACTTTGTTAAAGTTTGGTAAAAACCAAGGATCTCTAGTCTCTACATTACCAACTCTATAATAAAAATTTTCCATCCAACGTATATTTATTTAATTAAACCAAGAAACCCCAGTAGGAGGCAATTCAACTCCACCACCTCCAGGTATTGGAATTTGCTCAATAGGAGTTATAGGAATAAATGGACCAATTGGATCAAGATATTCATATGGTTCTCTTAAGTCTTTAAGTCCTTTTATCTGATAGTTCTTTTTATCCATATATATCTGACCATAACCACTATGAGATGTAACTTCAACTACAACAAAAGGGTCTATATTAGAATCTAAAGTAAAGTTAAACGGTTTCAAATCATCACCACTTCTAAATTCTGTGATATACTGAACAGGTTCATTGTCTATTTCTCTCCAATCAGTCAAAACAAACCAATTAGCCGGATCAAACTCAGGAGTAAGTGTTGAATTATCATCACCCAATCCACTATAAGCATAGAACTCTCTCTTATAAGAAACAATTGTACCAACCTCATAAACTAAAGAAGGTATGCCCTCTGTAAAAGTAACCGGTGTCCATTCTTGAG
>CANHJJ010000281.1 GCA_947460565.1 Bacteroidota bacterium | reverse complement strand
TTTTCATTTCCAGTAAATACCTTTATGGCTCCACTATTCAAGCCGATCACTTCAATTGTCCAATTGGTGCGGATAGAAAGTTTAGTATGATATTTAACAATATCTCCATTAGCAAAATTCGGATTGGAAATGGATGCTTTCAAGGGTTCTAAAACCTTAAACTCTCCAAATAAATCTACCAATTCGGGGCCTTCAATTTTATCACTCTTCTTACATGATGATAGTATTGTCAGACTAATAATTCCTATGTATAGCAATGCTTTTTTCATGTTCGTGTATTAAAAAAATAAGTTATATAAAATGGCAAATTTGCTGATGGTATATTGGTTTGATGCAAGCAGTTTATTGTTCCAATCCGCTTGTTGATACTGAATCTTCAAGCAATTATTTTTACTAAACTGATAGTTAATTCCACCTAACAAAAGTGTTTCTGATAAATCGGCTTTGTAGGCATTGTAAAAGATAATTTCATTAAAGGAATTTCTTTGAGCCATATATTCATTACCACTTGCCTCTAAGATTATACCCGCTAACTGCAATTCTAAATTAGGAATCATTTCATATTCCAAACCCACTTTATATTGCATGCTCTTCAAATCAATTTTATCAATACCTTGGGTTCCACTTCTGCTGGTATTTTGTTGTTTTACAAATACACCAAGATGCACTTTTTTCTTGCCTTTATAAAACTCATTGATACCAATATCTGCATGCAATTCTGTATTATTAAAACTTCTTAGATTGGTTGTCCCTTGTCCTGTAATTTCATTATAAAACGAAATATTGGCTCCAAGTTTTAATAAGTTTTTGTTGCTGTGATTCCATCCGAATTTCACGTCAGCCCCTTGTCGGTTTGGTGTGGCTTTACCATATGGCAATATATTTTCGTAAGCAGGGTTAAAATCTTTAAGGGTTGGACTTAAAAACATATTGTAATAATTCCCATCTGTAAGCAATGATAGCATATTAACTGGCCTTGGGGTTTCTCGATTGGTATAATATGCAAACTCATTGGCAACTGCAGTAAAATCAACCCTTCTGCTTTGTGCACCCATGCTTCTAAATTCCGACTCAACACTTCTCAAAGCAAGTGATGCATTCCAATTGCTTTTCTTGTTTTGCACAGCCAAACTTCCATCCATGAAAGAACCATCTTTCAACTGAGGTGCGCTTTGTGTGTTTTCATAATTAACATTTGACATACCAAATTCAGCACCCAAATCAAACTGCAAATTTTTGCAATCAAATTTTTCTTTTACATCAATGCTTTGAACACTATTATTAAACATGGCATTTGAAAACATTGCAGAATGTTGCACATCAAAAACATTGGTATAATTATAGCCAAGGTTTAATTGGTTAAACAATTTTGCTTGCATGTTAGCGCCAGAAAAAAGCCTATCAGGTGTGCTAAAATAATCAGTTTGGCGATTCTTGGTTATCAATCCAGTAACATGAATATGATTTAGGTATTTATTAAAATCAAAACCTACATCTGCTGTTGCACCTTGCTGACGCCAAGAGTTTTGACCGTAAAACTTATCATATTGAATAACTTCCCCAAATGTGTTCAATGCGGCTGGATTGTTTTGACCTAATTCTCCTTGATAATTGTACAAGGTATATTCCGTCATTCTTGTATTCAAATCGCCCACTTGGTATTTAATCCTATTAAACATAAGTCCTCTTAAATACAACTCACGTAAATTGAAGACTATGCCACCACCCCAAAAACCTGTCATATCGTTTTGAATACGTGTGATGGCCTTTATTTCGGTATTTTCTGAGGGTCTGATATGAAAGCCTAAATCAAACAAGGTATAACCTGTCATTTGTTTGCGGGCTGTTGTTGAGTCTTGTTTAATGAGTTCACCTCCGATGCTACTGTTATTAAAAACAAAACGTCCTGACCCAAAGAATTCAATTTTTTTCTCCTGAGCCCTTGACCCTATAGGCAGCAAAATGATTGTTAAAATTATAAATGTATAAATATTTTTCATCTTAGAAATATAGTTTAAGTTCAATAGTGGTTTCAGTACCTTTAATGTTATCCTTTAAAAAGCTTTTATCTTCTTGGCTAAACCAGCGCCTTCTCAAATATAGAGTGGTATTTTTTGAAATGTTCAAATCCAACCCTAATCCTAACATGGTTGACTCTTGCTCAATTGCATTGTTATTAATGCTCCCTAAAACACCATCTCTGTTATCACCTTTATTGAGTTGGGCATTTCCAGTAATATTTTCTTGGCCATAAGAGGTTATTAAGCTGATTTGTTTGTTAAGCATAAAGATAGCATCAAACTCATGATAAAAGGTACGCAAATAGGCTTTATTACTAAACTCAGGAATGAAGCTAAAGTCGGCCTGAGCGGAACCAAATGAACCTACATATAACAAATAGAAAGGCATCCAAGGCATGTTCACTTTTTGTTTTAACTGAACCTGCAACATGTTAAAATTAGTAAGGGTCTTAGGCATTCCCGAAGCATTGGTATCAACAATTTCCATTGTTTGCGAAAAGCCTCGGAAATATGAAGTCCAATTGCTATAAGCACCCACATTGTTAACAAAAGGCACAAATCTTGAAAAAGGCAAGGCATTAATTTTATGACCGAAAGCCAGAGTTCTTCCCATTGATTTTATTTCAGAAGACACCATGTTGCCTACATTTAATTTGGTGGTCTTAGTCAAATCTAACCAAAAATTAAAACTAAACCCTTTACGATTATTACTGATCATACCTACATCCGTGATAGAGCCTGCAAAATTACTGATACCTCCACTACCACCTGCAGAAGAACCCGTTTGATTAACTGAAGCAGTGCTTAAAAAGGCCGTATTTGAACTAAGAAAATTACCATAATAATTTACAAATTGAGGACTCATATAAAAACCTTCAATATCAAATGGAATCTTAGTAATCTTAGCAGGTGTTTTAACTTTTAAACGGATGGCATTTCCCCAACCTTCATTTTGAACTGCCGAATACAGTTGACCTCTTCCAAACTCAGTAGACAATTCAAATCCTTTCCAATTGGCATCATAAGAAATGGTTTGCAACTGTATACCTCCTTCTTCTTTGGCAGTTGAATCAAGGAATGAAGTGTAGTTCATCATATTAAAACCAATGCTTTGGTTTTTCATTTGCTTTCTAATGCGCAAACCCATGGTATAGGCAGGAATCTTGCTACCAATAATCGATTGAACAGGTGTTACACCATATAAAAATCTAAATGAAAAATTATAAGGCAAATCGTTTCCATCTATCATCATGCCCTTGAAGGCCTGCATTCCAAAACGCATATCACGGCTGATATTTCCGTAATCGAAGTAATTGCTAGCTCTATCATACGAAACCGAATTGTTTTCCCATGGGTAGCGCTCGTATATGCTGTATCTCTGATATCCAATAAAACTACTAAAGACCATTCCGCTCATATCGGTCCAGTTGATACCTCCCATATGTGCTGTAAATTTTCCAGAAGTGGTTTGAATACTTCCTGTCAAATTGATACCCAAATTTAGATTGATAGGACTATTACCAATATTGCCAGTAAAATTGTGATACAAGGCATAGTCCATTCCAATGAAAGTTTT
>CANHJJ010000280.1 GCA_947460565.1 Bacteroidota bacterium | reverse complement strand
CCAAAATCGGCAAGTTTTGCAATTACTCTGCCATTGGCGGCCCAACCACCACGCGTATTGAAATCAGTCATTCGCAGTTCATTAAACCATACCTCGGCACACTTAGGCAAACCATCATCATCGCTTCCGGCAACACGCTTCGGATTGCGGACACCCATCATTACTACTCTTACTTGACTAAAGTCTGGTAAACCAACTACCGTGTATTTTACTGAACCGTCTTGTCTAATATATGGTCTTGTAAATGGCCAATTTGCATTGGTTCTCGCTATTTTGGTATTAATTAATTCATCCATGCTAATTGTTATTTCATTAGCCAAAGGCCAAACATCTCTAGCACCAGGTAATCCAGAACCATACTTCAGCACCTTTAAAGGAATTTCGTACTCATAATAGTTGTTGATAGCATCCGTACCTATACGAATGAAGGCTGTTAACTCATCATCTTTCAAATTGGTTCCTTCAGCATGGGTAAACATCCTTAACTTACCATATTGTCTTAGATCGGTCGTCAGGTTTTTAAACACTGCTCTTGAATCGCCATCGGCAAGGTTACATACTTTCACCGAAAGTGCTTGTTCATTTTGATATACCGTTTGGGGTGAGCTAAAATCAGCTTCACGTTGTATACCCGGAGGAACTGAATAATATGGGTTTTTCTCAATGTTTACAGTTGAAACCACAAACTGTGTATTGTCTGTAGGGTCAATAGGTTGGTCTTCTCCACCTTGTTTCAAACTGTTTTGGTATTTACGCCAATCGGCCCTTACAAGTTGTAAATTTGCAAAACGTAAAGTTATGCTGTCTTCAAATCCACGCATAAACATCCTGGCAAAGCGGATAGATTTAAAATCAGAAATATTACCTATCTTTTGTTGGTATTCACGCACAGGTACTTTCAATTGGTACCATACTTCTGGAGCTTGGTTTCCATTGGCAAAAGTAGCGTTGGTATAAATGGTATCTGCTACAAAGTTCTTTCCAATTTGAAGCGCTTGCTTACTAATTTCAATCTTGTATTGGAAATACTCTTCTACAGTATTTACAGTATAATCTTTATTCAAATCTTCGTTGTCTGGCACATTGGTTGCAGCTGAAGGGTAAGCTGCATTTGGATCCACTGTAGGGGAGTTTCCCTGAGTCATATTAAACCTACGGTAGCGCGAAATAATGTCTTTTCCTTTTGCATCATAGTCTGCACTTAGGTAATAACTATAATTATCATTTGAAGGGTCTGTAGACGCGTTCTTGTAGGCATCCGAGTTGATTCCCAAACCTGGCGCATTTTCAATTTGTTTTAAATAATTATCCGCAAACCATTTTTTCTCCAAATTATCATCAATACCATCTAAACCTACGTCTTGTTTGGCTCTTTCTGCTGCGTCAGCCGTGAATACATAACTAGGCACAGCCTGACGAGGTACCCTACCCCAAGTGGTACTATCGGCACTGGCTTGTTGGGCAGGATCATTAGATTTAGGCAAACCATTTTCAGCCGATCTGCGGTTATCATGCAAAATATCTTCTGAAATATTACCAAGGTTTAGATATAAATAACCTTTATCGCTGCTTGATGGATTGTCTGCAAAGGGGTCTTGCACCCAAATTTCAATATAATCAATATTGGCTTGTTCAAAATCGTTTTGGTCGATTTTGCGCATAATACCACCCCAATTGCTTTTAGGGTTTTTTAGAGAGCCGTCAAAGTTCAAATCTTTTACGTTGAAATTATAAGGACCTCTTTCACTTGGGTAAAAGGTTAAGTCGAAAGTAGGTAAGGTAGCAGGCAAACCTTGTTGTATTTGCTTTTTACGATAAATTTCTGTTTGTAATACCTCACGCATCCTATGGTTTGAAATAGCATTAGGGTCACCTTTAATGTGTTCGGGTGTATAAGTATCGTTGCGATAAAAGGTACTAGCAATGGTGTACCAGCTTAAATTGGCCCTTCTAAAATTGTATTGATAACTGTTGTATAAATCCCCTTCAGGGAATAAATCAGGCTGACCTTGTGGTGTTGAAGCAAGTGCCCAATAGCTTCCCATACGCAAATCAAATGGTGTTTCAGAAGCTTCAAAATCGTCCAAATATGCGGTACCACTTTGCGCTAAGGAACTTTGAATACCTGGAATTAATTGTGCATACTCTCCCGAAAGCGTAATATTAGACGGCTCTTTTGTTTCAATAAAAGGAAGTCTATCTACCATTTTGGTTAAAAACCTTGAATCTCTTTTATACGTACCATCTAATCCTACAACCAAGTTTGAAATAGGTTCTTCTCCAATGTTTACCTTAGGTGTCAATGGTCTTTCGGTAAGATACATTAAGGTACCTCCTAACAATAAATCCTTGCTTTCTTTGTAATCAAACCTGGCACCCATAAGGGTTTTTTGTTGTACTTGAAACAGGTTATTGCTTTCTGATGAAACCCTGATTACAGCGCCTGAACTAAGCAATTGGGTGTTTACAATTTTTACCCTACCTAAATTATAATCTACAATAAAATCTACATTCTCGGTCAGTGGTGCACCATTAGCCGTAACCCTTACCGAACCTTTAGGAACATTAGTGGAGTTTAGAGGAATCTCATTATTGGCTGCACCTGTATAACTACCTCGAATAAAAAATTTATCATATTGTGGTAATTGAATAGCTGAAAACTTGGTAGAATCATACAATTCAAAAAAGCAATAGTATCGGGCCAGGGTAGCATCAGTTACAAATTTTTTCTCCAGATATTTCCCAAAAGGTTCAAGTACAGGAAAGATGATTCTTCCCGTTGATGATTGCACAGTAACACCTTCAATCCAATCATACAAACCATCAGGAGCGCGCTCTTGCATAGTGTTCATATTATCCAAATTTAATGCTGTTAATAGCGGTTTACCTGTTAGTAAAGGCTCGTTTTTCACTGGCAAGTAATTCAAATCAGCACCCGAAGGATCATCAGCATAGATTACGTTTAACTTGAAATCTTTAGGGGCGATATTGTATGAGCCTAATGAATAAATATTTTTCATCATCAAGCCCCAAGTTACCAAGTCCGGTCGCATACTTGGACCTTTCAACATTTTCAAATGAAGTACGTTAGGATTATTTGGATCTGTTGGCAAATCTTGTGAAAACTCACCCACCTTAAAAGGGATACCACCGATGGTTCCTTCATAGGACACATTCAGTACATCATCATTGGTCAAGGCTTGATTTAATGAGATGTAGCCCAAATTCCTATTCCATGTAAATTCAGATGCATTAAGTTGACGTGAGTAGTTTACAATTTGGTATTCGGATATAGGTGCTAGTTTTGTCTGGACCTCGTCTTTTAATATTTGGTTTTGTATTTCAAAAGAACGTCTCAAAGCCGTTTTAACCGACTTGGTTCCACTTGTATCTGTATTTAATGAGTTACCATGACCATATAAATACCCTATCAAACCATTGGCAGAATTACCTAACTTTACACTTGGGTTTTTAACCCAATTTTGGTTAATGGTCTTATCACTTTCTCCTAAATCCGCAAAACCTATCACATCTCTTGATTGTTCAAAAACACCTGAACGATTAGTTACCCATACTTCAATCCTTGTAATGATTACCTG
>CANHJJ010000279.1 GCA_947460565.1 Bacteroidota bacterium | reverse complement strand
TAAGCCATCAGAAATACTTATTTCAAAGAAATTCTATAAAGATTTTACGGCCAAGCTAAACGATCGATTTTATTGCTATCAATTGGATGAATGGGTATTTCAATACCAATTCGCATTTGATAAATTAACAAATCATTTTGGCACTCACAACCTGAAAGGATTTGGTTTACAAGAGATGCCTTTGTCTATCACAGCAGCTGGGGTTTGTTTGCATTATTTAAGCGAAACGCATCATGAGCAAGTTGGACATATTCAAGCTTTATCAAGAATTGATGAGGAGAAGTATGTATGGCTTGATAGGTTTACGATTCGCAATTTAGAGCTGATTTCATCACCCAATGAAAATGGCGTTTCTCTCATATCGGTGCTTGATAAAACAGTCACTCCGATGGGTGCAAGGCTCTTAAAAAAATGGATGGTTTTGCCTCTAAAGGAACTGTCTCTTATTAATGAAAGACTTGATATTGTTGATTATGCCAAGCAACAAACCGAACTAAGAAATCAAATAGTTGAATTGTTGAAGCAGGTTGGTGATATGGAAAGATTGGTTTCTAAAGTTGCCATGAAACGCATCAGTCCGCGTGAATTGCAACAATTGAATAGGTCTTTGAAATTGCTTGAACCTATAAAAATCTATTTTAACAAAGAGAAACATACTTTATTATCCAAACTTTCTGATCAACTCAACCCATGTCTTTGGGTAATTGATAAATTAAATAAAGAACTTCAAGCAGAAGCACCTGCTACAGCCAACAAAGGCAATGTGATTTGCGAAGGGGTAAATGCTGAGTTGGACGAATTGCGAAAGATTGCATTTGGTGGTAAAGATTACTTGTTGCAATTGCAACAGCAAGAACAGCAAAGAACGGGTATTACAAGCCTTAAGATTTCGTTTAACAATGTTTTTGGTTACTATATTGAAGTTACTAATGTTCACAAAGATAAAGTGCCTCCTGAGTGGATTAGAAAGCAAACCTTGACCAATGCTGAGCGCTATATCACTGAAGAATTAAAGCATTACGAGGAAAAGATTTTAGGTGCCGAAGAAAAGATATCGAGCATTGAAGAACGCTTGTATAATGAGCTTGTAAATGCATTGCAGGATTATGTTTTACCTATTCAACAAAATGCCATTGTGCTTGGCCGCATTGATTGTTTATTTTCTTTTGCTGAATTGGCCGACAGCAATCAATACTGCAAACCCGAGTTGAACGAAAGCTCTGAGTTAATACTTAAAGATGCCAGACATCCTGTTATTGAAAAGCAATTGCCAATTGGTGATACTTACATTGCCAATGATATATTTTTAGATAAAGAAAAGCAGCAAATTATTATCCTTACTGGACCCAATATGAGTGGTAAGTCGGCCATATTGCGTCAAACCGCTTTGTGCGTATTGATGGCACAGATAGGGTGCTTTGTGCCCGCTTCATATGCTCGTCTTGGCCTGGTAGATAAAGTCTTTACCCGCGTGGGAGCAAGCGATAATCTAAGTGCAGGCGAATCTACTTTTATGGTGGAGATGACCGAAACCGCTAGTATCTTGAATAACCTATCGCCCAAAAGTCTTATTTTGTTGGATGAAATAGGTCGTGGTACTGCTACGTATGATGGAGTGTCCATTGCATGGTCGATTGCTGAATATTTGAATAAGCATCCTTATAAGCCTAAAACATTATTTGCCACACACTATCATGAATTGAACGAGTTGGAGCAAGTAGATAATGGTATCAAGAATTATCATATCGAAATAAAAGAGGCCGATAAGCAAATTATTTTCTTACGTAGGTTGGTATTAGGCGGAAGTGAACATAGTTTTGGTATACATGTGGCTCGCATGGCCGGTATTCCTAAAACGGTTTTGAATAGAGCAGATGAAATTCTGAAAGAATTAGAGAAAGAAAAATCATCAATACATAATCAGCAAAATTCAGATCACAATCGCCAAACATTATCTAAAGTAAAAAGCTCCAATATTCAGTTAAGCATGTTTCAAATGGATGACCCAATTATGCAGGGTATTAAAGATGAATTGTCAAGCATGGATTTAAATACCATTTCACCTATTGAAGCTTTGATGAAGTTGAATGAGTTGAAGAATAAATTGAAATAAACAGGATTTAGGTAGCTTAAATTTAAATGTCGTTTGCTTTTGTTTTAATTAGTTTCAGTAGCATTGTTGTTCAAGCGCGAAACCAAGAAAATAGGCCAAAAATTAGGCGTGCGTTAGGCTGAAAAATCCTGATTAATCGGGACGGGCCGTGCATCAGGCTAGAGGGTAGAAGCATATTTTTTTCTAGTCCCGCTCAGCGGGATTGTAACTTTTTTAGCAATGGAAAAAGTTAGAGAAAGAAATTGTTGTATGATTGAAATTACTTCTAAGTTAAAATTGTAGAAAATCCCCCTACCCTCCGTTAGCTAACGGAGTGAATAACCAGCGCTTATAGCCTTCAGCTAGTAGTTAAAATCAACCAAATTGCATAAAATTAATTGACTGATTTTTTTTGAGCAAAAGTTCTTAGGTAAGTAGTTTGTTGAATTTTTCCTTAACTAAAATTTATATTCCTTCAGTTTCTTAGCCTTGATTTGTGTATAGGCAACAATGCCCATGGTCATACATCCACCAAAGACTACGGAAGAAACAGTCCCAAATAGTTTGGCTGCTAATCCACTTTCAAAAGCTCCTATTTCGTTTGATGAACCAATGAAAATGGTATTTACCGCTGATACCCTTCCTCTCATATCATCAGGGGTTTCTAGTTGAAGAATGTTACCTCTTACTACCACGCTAACACTATCAAATACCCCACTTAAAAATAGGATGACTAGTGATAAATAAAAATTTGTACTGATGCCGAATAGTAACATACAAATGCCAAATCCCCCTACTGCTCTTATAAGTGTTGAACCTGGCTTATTCATTTGAGGCAAAATCGCAATTACTATCATGGTAAGTGCTGAGCCCAGAGATGGTGCAGCTCTCAGGAAGCCTAGGCCTTGTGGGCCTACATGTAAAATTTCATCGGCAAATACAGGTAATAAGGCCACAGCCCCTCCAAATAATACCGAGAACATATCCAAAGAAAGGGCCGACAAAATAACTTTATTGTTATATACATAACTCAACCCCGCTTTTAAACTTTTAATCATGCCTTCACTAGGTTTTAAATCTGAAACAGGTTTGGATTGAATACGTAAAATGGAAATAAAGGATAAACCTATTAGGGCTGATACGATGATAAAAGTAATGCTAATACCTGCATCAGCATATAAAAATCCAGCACTTGCGGGACCTGCCACGGCTGCTATTTGCCAAACAGAACTATTGATGGTACTAGCTTGTGGGAGTTTACTTCTATCAATGATTTGAGAAAGAAAAGCAAATGCTGTTGGAGAATAAAAGCCCCTTGCAACTCCACTTAAAAAGATAAAGCAGTAAAGAAAGTTGACAATGCTTGTTTGGCTATACATATTCCTTATAGTTGGATGTGTGATATACAATACTCCCAAAGCGCCCAAAAACATAGTTCCCACTGCAAACAGTAAGATATTTCTTCTATTATACACATCAGCTGCATGTCCAGCAAATAGTGCTACTGTAAGTGCGGG
>CANHJJ010000278.1 GCA_947460565.1 Bacteroidota bacterium | reverse complement strand
TCTATCATTCAGGCTTAGTGTGCTGCTTTTGTTACTAGCAAATAAAGCTAAGTCCAAACGCCAATTTGACTTTTCATCTATTATCTTTTGAGTGTTTTTATAGGTATTTATTGTTTTTTCTATTCCTAGGCTCATACTAGGAAAATTTAAACCATAATTAGGGTCTTTTATATTACCATTTGAAATATGGTTATAATTGAAGCCTGCTTTAATTGCAAAGCCTAAATTCACTTTGTACCTTATGTTTAAACCTAAGCTGAGGTAAGGATTCACATATAAACTATAATTTTTATTTAATGGATTGGTGATACTATCAAAGGGATTGTTTGAATATGCTAAACCCAAAGCTGCCCTTAGACTTAATTTTATGTTTTCTGTTTTTAATAAAATGGGTTCTAAAAAATAGGAAGCAATGTAAGAATGCCCTAGAATATCATTATTAAAACGGAAATAAGAAAATTGAAAACCATTGTAATAGCCTTTTTTACACAATTTTTCAGCCATGTTTCCGAAATGGTATTTGCTTATTTCAAAAGTAAGGTTTGATAAATAGGTGTCTTTTATTGTACTTACCTTATCATCATGCGCCCAAGCAAATCCAATAGCGGATTGTAAGCCAAAATTTAATTTGTAAAAATCATTTTGTGCAAATGTTGAAGTACCTATTAAAAACAATATGGTGAAAACAACAAGCCTCATGGATTAATTCAATTTTATTTTTGATGGGGCTATCAATTCTAATTCATCTTTTTTTACGGGATGCACAAATTTCAGACTGTAAGAATGTAATGAAATGCTGTGGTCTTTATTTGGTGAAGGCGCTCCATATTTCATATCTCCTTCTATCGAACAACCAATATATGCAAGTTGCGCTCTAATCTGGTGTTTGCGACCTGTGAGCAATCGAATTTTTAATACACTAAACCTGCCTGATGTTTCAAGTAATTCATATTCTAATTGAGCCTTTGTGCTGTGTGTTACCTCTTCATCAAATGCTTTTGTGATATTCTTTTTTTCATCTCGTCTCAACCAATGGGTAATAATTTCTTTATGATGAGCAGGTTTGTTATGCACCTTCACTATATAATATTTTTCAACTTCTCGTTTTTGAAAAATCTCATTCATTCTCGTCAAAGCCTTACTTGTTTTTGCAAACAATACCAAACCCGAAACAGGCATATCAATTCGATGAATAACCCCAAGAAAAACATCACCAGGTTTATTACTGCTTTGTTTGATATAGGACTTCACCTCATCTTCTAAACTCAAAGGTTTTTTAGGCTCAGGTTGAACCGTTTGTCCGCTCCTTTTTACAGCAGCTATTAGATGATTGTCTTCAAAAATTATATCGGGCATTTAAATAAAATTAGAAATGAAAAAGACTTAGTATTGTTCTTTTTCGTTAGGAAAATCAACAGATTTCACATCTGATATATATTGTTCAACAGCCTCTTTTATCACATCATATAAACTTAAATACCTGCGTAAAAATTTGGGTGAAAAATCTTTATTGATGCCAAGCATATCATGACTAACCAAAACTTGCCCATCTACATCAGGCCCAGCACCTATTCCTATAACTGGAATTTTAATCATTTCGCCCACTTGTTTCGCTAGCTTTGATGGTATTTTTTCAAGCACTATTGAAAAACAACCTGCTTCTTCTAATAACCGGGCATCATTTAATAATCTATCAGCTTCTGCCTCCTCTTTAGCTCTTACCTCATAAGTTCCAAACTTATAAATACTTTGAGGTGTTAAACCTAAATGTCCCATTACGGGTATGCCTGCAGTTAATATTCTTTTAATTGATTCTACTACCTCTAATCCACCTTCTAATTTCACAGCATGGGCCTCGGCTTCTTTCATAATTCGAATAGCAGAATTCAAAGCTTCCTTAGAATTACCTTGATAGCTTCCAAAAGGTAAATCAACCACAACCAAAGAGCGATCAACTGCCCTTATAACTGAGGCCGCATGACTTATCATTTCATCCAATGTAATTGGTAGCGTGGTTTCATGTCCATGCATCACATTACTGGCGCTATCTCCCACAAGAAGTACATCTATTTTAGCAGCATCAAATATCTTGGCCATACTATAATCGTAGGCTGTTAACATGCTAATTTTCTCACCCCTCAATTTCATTTCTTGCAGGGTATGTGTAGTCACTTTTTTTATTTCCTTGTAGGTACTCATGCTTTGGTTGATTTAATGCTATTTGAAAATATGAACTAAATTAAATAGGTAATTTTCTAATTCTTTTTAATGGACCACTACAATAACTTTCATGACAATTAATACACATCCCAATTACTGCGTTGTATGCTTTAATTTGCGATGCATTATCATGTGCGGCAGATAATTTTTTATATGATTCTGAAAACAATCTAGCGTTCTCAAAAAATTGTGGTTCTAAAACATCTGGATCGGTAGGTTCTACTAACCAAAACCTCACCAATGGGTATTTGGCCGTTTCTAAAGTTTCACCTGCTTTCAATTTTTCTCTCATTTCCGATGTATTTTTTACCAAAGCTCGCATCATTAATGCCATAGGTTTGGCATTGTTAGGATCCATTATGGTTTCAGAACTACAAGAAGAATCCGACTTTGTGCTATCAACAATCACTTGACTTGAGTCGGCTATGTTCTTGTTTTCCTTATTTTGATTTCCACCACAAGCAAAAAAAACCATAGTTAGCATGGTAAGTGCAAAAAGGCTGTAAACTATCTTTTTCATGCATCAAACATAAAAAAAACGAGACACTTTGCAGCATCTCGTTTCCCAAAATTAGTTTTATATTGATTATTTTAAAATAACGCCACTCGCCTCGAATACCAATTCGCGCTTAGGCTCTTTGATTTTAGCTATATCTTCTTTGGTCTTGCCTGCATCTTTAGCGTACTCTTTCAAATCAGCTATACTTGTTTCATCAACCATGGCAATACCCTCAACAATAGCGGTTTTACCTGCAGCATCCTTAGGCATAAAGAAAGCATAGTCTTTAAAAGTTACTCTGATTTTGTTTCCTTTATTGTCAACCAAATTCATCCAACAACCTTTTTTCTGACAAACGTCTTCTATTTTAGCTGTCACTTTGGTAGTCATTTCTTTTTTGCTGCCCATTTTCTTTTTCATTTCTGATAATGAAACAGCACCTTTTTCTGTAATTTTCGAACCAAAGTTTTGAGCTGAAACAAATGCTGTTAGCGCAAAAAACAGCGAAAAGCTTACTATTATTTTTTTCATATTTTTGTTAATTAATATTTGACAAATATAATTTTTTAGCTAATGAATTAGTGTTTTAGAATAGATTTTCATAAAAACTTCTTTGACAAAGTATTTTTTCTATATTTGCCCCCGCAAAAGGACTCGTGGCCGAGCGGCTAGGCTGAGCTCTGCAAAAGCTCCTACAGCAGTTCGAATCTGCTCGAGTCCTCATTAAAGCCCTTGTTTTCAGGGGCTTTTTTTATTCCATACCTCTAAGTAGAGGAGCATTTCCCCAAGGAATTCTTGATAAAATCAATATCAAGCCAATACTGTAAAAAATCAAACTGCGTTTGTGCTTTACGGTATCTTCATAGGCTTTGCGCACTTTTATTTTACCTA
>CANHJJ010000277.1 GCA_947460565.1 Bacteroidota bacterium | reverse complement strand
CATGGACTAAAGCCTGCTTAATGAATGATTCTTTATCTTCAAGCTTAAATTATTACCATAATTTAGCAACAAAAGCCTAAGATTAATCAAACATTTTTAAAGCATTAGTTTCTATCTTCGCAAACTAAAAGCCCAAAAAGCTGTTTTACTTAGCATGATAACAAAAGCAACAGATTCAGAATTTCAAAATCTTATTCAAACGAATAGTAAAGTAGTAGTTAAGTATTTTGCCAATTGGTGTGGTACATGTCGTTTATTCTCACCTAAGTTTACTAAAATTTCAAACAAAGAAGAATACGCAGACGTATTGTTTTTGGATGTAAATGCCGAAGAAAATCCAATTGCCCGTCAGTTTGCGGGCGTAGCTAATCTCCCATTTTTTGCGGTGATAAAAGATGGTGAATTAGTTCAGGCTGACACAACCGCCAAAGAAGAAAGTGTTGAGAATATGATCAAACAAATTTTATAGTTTTTTTAAAGATGAAATTACCTGCAATAAAGGAATTGGTTGAAAAATACGACTTAGAAACGTTAAGAGCTGCTGAAGATGCCATCATAAATGAGCAAATTCCGGCCATAGAAGTGAATGGAGATGACGAAGGAGAGAAGCTAACTCATGTTTTGGGTGCTATTGATGTGCTTGAAAAAGTGCAAGTTGAGGGGAAAGATAAATCACTGGCTTTAAGAGAGTTTTTTCAACGTGTAAGAAACAGTATTTCTTAAAATACAGATTAATTAAAATTATAGATAAAATGTGGGTAAAAAACTACCAACATAGATATTAAAAATTATTTTTGCGGGGTTTTGAACAAAAGATAAAAGAATGAATACATCTGTAGATTATTTAGCCATTTTCATCCAATTTATTGTTGCAGTGGGATTCATTGTAACAACCATGGTGGTGACACACAACGTTGGTCCTAAGCGTCAAACCAAAGATAAATTGGCCGTATTTGAATGTGGTATAGAGTCAGAAGGAAATGCGCGTATGCCATTTTCCATTCGTTATTTTTTAACAGCTATTTTATTTGTGTTGTTTGATGTGGAGGTGATTTTCATGTATCCATGGGCTGTAAATTTCAAAGCATTAGGTTCAACAGGATTTATTGAGATGTTGCTATTTGTTAGCACACTTCTATTAGGTTTTGTTTACATATTAAAAAAAGGTGCCCTTAAGTGGGAATAATAGTTAGTTATGAATTAAGAATTAGGATTTCAAAAAACAATTCCTAATTCCTAATTTTAAATTCTTAATTTAAAAATGAGTAATATTCAAATAACACCACCACCAGCAGGACTAGAAGGGCAAGGATTTTTTGCTACCAAGGTTGAAGAAGCCATTGGATTAGCCAGAGCCAATTCAATTTGGCCATTGCCATTTGCTACCTCATGCTGCGGTATTGAGTTTATGGCTACCATGGCATCTAATTACGACTTAGCTCGTTTTGGTTCAGAGCGTATTAGCTTCTCGCCACGCCAAGCTGATTTGTTGATGGTGATGGGAACCATAGCTAAAAAAATGGGTCCTGTTCTCAGACAAGTATACCTTCAAATGGCAGAACCACGTTGGGTTATTGCGGTAGGGGCTTGTGCTTCATCAGGTGGTATTTTTGACACATACTCAGTATTACAAGGCGTTGATAAGGTTATTCCTGTGGATGTATATGTTCCGGGTTGTCCCCCGCGTCCAGAACAAATCATTGATGGTGTAATGAAAATACAAGAATTGGTAAAAACGGAATCACTTCGTAGAAGAACTTCTCCTGAATACAAAGCATTAATGGCAAGTTACGGAATAGAATAATGGCTGATATTAATAACGGATACCTTTTACAACAGCTTCAAGAAAAATTTGAGGCTGACATCATTTCGGCAGATGAGCCTTATGGTATGCTTACTATTGAATTCAACAAAAATAAGATTGTTGATTTATTGAATTATTTATATAACCACAACCAATTGCAAATGCAGTTTTTAACGGATGTTTGTGGTATACATTATCCAGATAATGCGGGCAAAGAACTCGGTGTCATTTATCACCTGCATAGTTTGCAAAACAATTTACGACTACGTATCAAATGTTTTATGCCGAATAACGCTCCTGAAATTGATTCAGTTTCGAGTGTTTTTGCCTCTGCAAATTGGCAAGAGCGTGAGACTTTTGATTTTTATGGCATTCATTTCACTGGTCACCCTGATTTGAGAAGGATACTTAATGTAGATGAAATGGATTATTTCCCTTTAAGAAAGGAATATCCTTTAGAAGACCAAACCCGAACAGACAAAGACGATACTTATTTTGGCAGATAAATTATTATGCAAAACAACGAATTAGACTTAGCAAATAATCCTGAAGCTAAAGAATATACTACTTTAAATTTAGGACCTACGCACCCTGCCACGCATGGTATTTTTCAAAATATCCTCACAATGGATGGAGAGATTATTGTAAATGCGGAACAAACTGTTGGGTATATACATCGTGCATTTGAGAAAATTGCTGAACACAGGCCTTATTACCAAGTTACACCTCTTACAGATAGACTTAATTATTGCTCATCACCTATAAATAACATGGGATGGCATATGACAGTGGAGAAACTTCTAGGCGTGCAAACGCCAAAAAGAGTGGATTACTTGCGTGTTATCATCATGGAATTGGCGCGTATTGCCGATCATTTGGTTTGTAATTCGGTGGTAGGTGTTGATATTGGGGCGTTAACAGGCTTTACTTATGTGTTTCAATTACGTGAACGTATCTATGACATTTTCGAAAGTATTTGTGGAGCACGTTTAACAACCAACATTGGTCGTATAGGTGGATTGGAGAGAGATTTCTCAAAGGAAACCATCAAATTAATCAAAGAATTCTTAGTTGAGTTTCCAAAAGTATTTGGTGAGTTCAGCAACCTTCTAGAAAGAAACAGAATATTTATAGATAGAACGGTTGGTGCTGGTCCTATTTCGGCTGAAAGAGCCTTGAATTATGGATTTACAGGACCAAATCTTCGTGCAACAGGTGTTGATTATGATGTTAGGGTAATGAATCCTTATTGTTCTTATCAAGATTTTGATTTTACCATTCCTATCGGAAAGCAAGGAGATACTTTTGATCGCTTTATGGTGCGTCAACAAGAGATGCTTGAGAGTATAAAAATTATCAAGCAAGCTTTTGAAAACTTGCCAGAAGGAAAGCACTTTGCTAACGTACCAGAATTTTTCTTGCCTCCAAAAGAGGAAGTTTACAACAATATGGAAGCGCTTATTTGGCATTTCAAAATTGTGATGGGAGAAGCTGATGTTCCGAAAGGAGAGGTATACCATTCGGTTGAAGGAGGTAATGGTGAATTAGGTTTCTACTTGGTGAGCGATGGCAGTAGAGCTGCATATCGTTTGCATTTCCGCAGACCATGCTTTATATATTACCAGGCATATCCTGAGATGATTAAGGGTTCAACTATTAGTGACGCTATTGTGGCCATGAGTAGTATGAATGTAATTGCTGGCGAATTAGATGCCTAGTAAATATTGAATAGAGATGTTGAATGTTGAGTCGGAAAATTCAATATTTATCATTCAAAATTTAAAATTATTAAAATGAGTGAAGTACAAAAAAT
>CANHJJ010000276.1 GCA_947460565.1 Bacteroidota bacterium | reverse complement strand
TATTTAATACCCGCTTTTTTAGTGGTTTTGTATGTAACTTATGCAGGATTAAAGCTTGCTAATGCACAACACGAAGTTCATACTGACTCAGCAGCAATAAATGCTAGTAGCGAAATAGTAGCTACTGCCCACGGAGAAGCTTCTCATGAGGGAGCTACCGAAGAGCATAAAACTGAAAAGGTAGATGCTGGTAAATTAATCATGGAGCACATCGCTGATGCTTATGATTGGCATATTGCTACCATTGGCCATACCCACGTCTCTATTCCGTTGCCTGTAATCATAAAAGACAATAACGGCCTGCATGTGTTTCTTTCAAACAAATTCCATCATGGCCACGAGGCTCATGAGGGTTATGAGTTGAAAGAGGGTAAATTGGTAAATCTTGCAGGTGCTGAGTTTTTAGACCTATCAATTACTAAAAATGTATTTGCCATGTTTGTAGCAGTTATAGTTCTATTAATTATCATGTTGTCAATTGCTGGTAGCTACAAATCAAATGCACTAAGAGCTCCAAAAGGGATTCAATCGTTTGTTGAGCCGCTCATTATATTTATTCGCGATGAAGTAGCCAAACCTTCCATTGGCAAACAATACAATCGTTTCATGCCATTCTTGTTAACCATATTCTTCTTTATTTTCATTAATAACATGTTTGGTTTAATACCAATTTTCCCAGGTGGAGCTAATGTAACAGGTAATATCGCAGTTACGATGGTATTGGCAGCATTCACATTTGTAATCACTTTGATTAATGGTAACAAAAACTATTGGGCGCATATTTTTATGCCTCCAGGAGTGCCAGGTTGGTTATTACCATTGATGATACCTATCGAAATTATTGGCGTACTAAACAAACCTATCGTATTAACCATTCGTTTGTTTGCTAACATTACAGCTGGACATATTATCATTTTAGGTTTCTTTAGTTTGATTTTCATTTTTGCTGAAATGAATACTGGATTAGGATTCGGTGTATCGGCATTTTCAGTAGCTTTTACTACCTTTATGAGTTTCTTAGAATTATTGGTTGCCTTTCTTCAAGCCTATGTTTTTACTTTGCTTTCTGCTATCTATTTTGGTAGTGCAGTAGAGGAACATCATCATGAAGAACACCACTAAAAAATTAAATTTAAAAATCAATAACACAATAACAATTAAACAAAACAACTATGAGTCTTTTAAACATTCTTTTACAAGTTGCGGCAGATCCAGGATTTGCTAAAATGGGTGCAGGTATTGGTGCAGGTTTAGCTGCAATTGGAGCTGGTCTAGGTATTGGCCGTATTGGTGGTAGCGCGTTAGAGTCTATCGCTCGCCAACCAGAAGTTTCTGGCGACATCCGTGCAAACATGATCGTTGCTGCTGCGCTTATTGAAGGTGCTGCGTTCTTCGGAATCGTGGTTTGTCTTTTGATACTTTTCGTATAATCTACGAAACAAGATAACAAAATACGGAAGCACATTCTAAGAATGTGTTTCTGTATTTTTTAGTATCAATTTTAAAGCATGAAAGTGCTTCACAAAAATTAACCAAAAATAAAAAACTACTATGCAATTAGTAACCCCTGGAATAGGTTTGATTTTTTGGATGACCATTACATTTAGTATTGTGTTGTTCTTGCTTTCAAAATTTGCTTGGAAGCCAATCCTTAATTCAATAAAAGAAAGAGAAGATTCTATCAACAACGCTTTGAGCGCAGCTGATGATGCTCGTAAGGCAATGGATGCTTTGAAATCTGACAATCAAAAGTTATTGAACGAAGCCCGTGCTGAGCGCGATAGAATGCTTAAAGAGGCCTCAGAAATGAAGGATCAAATCATAGCTAAAGCAACTAAAGATGCAAAAGACGTAGGTGATAAATTAATCACTTCGGCTAAAGAAGCTATTGAAAAAGAAAAGCTAAATGCTTTAAACGAATTGAAAACACAAGTTGCAGTGCTTTCTGTTGACATGGCTGAAAAAATCCTTCGTAAAAAGATGGAAGATCGCTCTCAACAAGAGTCTTTTGTGAATGACAATTTAAAATCAATCACTTTAAACTAAGAAAATGTCAGAATTTAGGGTAGCCAGCAGATACGCCAAATCGTTAATAGACTTAGCTCAAGAGAAAAACATACTTGAAGCTATTTTTAATGATATACAATTGTTTGCAAAAACACTTGAAAATAGTCATGAATTACTTGGTATGCTTAAAAGCCCCATTATACATGGAGATAAAAAAATGGCTGTAATGAAAATGTTGTTCGATCGTTCGTTCAATCCTCTTACTACATCCTTTTTAGAAATCATTGTGCGCAAAAAACGTGAACAATATTTAGGTGCTGTTGCCAGTGCTTTTATTGGTCAATACAATGAGTTAAATAATATTATCGAGGCATCTATTAAAACAGCTGTTGAAACAGATGATTCGATAAAACAACAAATTAGAGAAGCCTTAGAAAAAGAAACGGGCAAAAGGGTTAACCTGAAATCCTCAGTAGATGCAGAATTAATTGGCGGTTTGATTGTTCAAGTTGAAGACAAACTTTTTGATGCAAGCATCGCTGGCAAATTACGTCAGGCTAAAAAAGAATTATTAAATACATACATTTCAAAATAAATAAGCATTATGGTAGAAATAAGGCCGGATGAAGTATCAGCCATCATACGTGAACAGCTGAGCAACTTTAAAAGCGAAACTGAATTGCAAGAAGTAGGTACAGTATTGCAAGTAGGTGATGGAATTGCACGTATCTATGGACTAACCAAAGTACAATCAGGAGAGTTGGTAGAATTTACCAATGGTACTGAAGCTATCGTACTTAACTTAGAAGAAGACAATGTAGGTGCTGTATTATTGGGCTCTAGCGATAAAATCGTTGAAGGAGACTCAGTAAAACGTACAGGCAGAATTGCTTCTATCAGGGTGGGTGAAGGTATGCTTGGTCGTGTAGTAAACACTTTAGGTCAACCAATTGATGGTAAAGGTCCTATTGCTGGTGATTTATACGATATGCCATTAGAGCGTAAAGCGCCAGGTGTTATTTATCGTGAGCCAGTTAAAGAACCATTACAAACAGGTATCAAAGCTATCGATGCCATGATTCCTATCGGACGTGGACAACGTGAGCTTGTTATCGGTGACCGTCAAACTGGTAAATCGGCAGTATGTATTGATGCTATCATCAACCAAAAAGAATTTTATGAAGCAGGTAAACCTGTTTATTGTATATATGTTGCTATCGGGCAAAAAGCTTCAACCGTAGCGCAAGTGGTAAACACCCTTGAAAAATATGGTGCATTGCCTTATACCGTTATTGTTACAGCTACTTCATCAGATCCAGCTCCAATGCAGTTCTACGCGCCAATGGCAGGTGCTGCTATCGGTGAGTTCTTCCGCGATTCAGGAAGACCAGCTTTGGTTGTTTTTGATGACTTATCAAAGCAAGCTGTAGCTTACCGTGAGGTTTCATTGCTTCTTCGCAGACCTCCTGGACGTGAAGCTTATCCTGGTGATGTGTTTTACCTTCACTCTCGTTTATTAGAGCGTGCTGCTAAAATTATCGCTAACGATAGCATCGCACAATCTATGAATGATATTCCTCCTTCAATCAAACATTTGGTGAAAGGTGGTGGATCATTAACTGC
>CANHJJ010000275.1 GCA_947460565.1 Bacteroidota bacterium | reverse complement strand
CCATCCAACTCTTTCAAATAATCATATTGCAAGTCTTCATGCATGCCTGCCATAGCCTTTTCTATCTTCTTTATCTGCGAAGCATAGATATTATACAAAGCAGTGCTTTGACTTAGGTCTAAGTTTTTATCTCGGCATTTACTACAAAAATACAAAAGCAATTCCACCTCGGTCTGTTTGATTCCGGAATACTTCACATGCTTTGTAATGTGTCGTAGAATTTTACGCAAGGTTTTCTTCACATAATAAGGATGCCCCACATTGATTTCATCAAACCATTCATCCACATCTATTTTAATTTGTTCAATGTATTGGGCCTCGTTATGGGCTTCAAATAGCAAATAGCTAAAGAGTTCCTTGTTGTCTTTTTTGTATTTAGCCAAACGCATACACAGCTGCAATACCTGCTCTGGAACTAGGCTTTGTAGCTCTTTTTTTATTTCATTTACTGTGGCCGATTTCATCTATGACAAACAAAGCGAAAATGTTTCTTAAATTTTAAACGACATTGCACATTTATTGCACAACATACTTACTTTTGTCTTAATGGATTTAAAAGCCAAAATACAAGACCTTGCCAAGCAAATATATCCTGAACTGGTAGAAACGCGCAGGCATCTTCATGCCCATCCGGAGTTATCGTTTCAAGAATTTGAAACCAGCGCTTTTGTAAAAAAGCAATTGGAATTAATAGGCGTTGATAGCATTGAAGCCAAAGCCAATACCGGTTGGGTTGCCATGATCAGAGGTCGCAACCCCGATAAAAAGGTGATAGCCCTGCGTGCCGATATAGATGCTTTACCCATTGAAGAGAAAAATGAAGTGAACTACAAATCAGTAAACACGGGTGTGATGCATGCTTGTGGGCATGATGTGCATACTACCAGTCTTTTGGGTGTAGCAAAAATATTATGCAGTTTGAGAAATGAATTTGAAGGCAGCGTAAAACTATTGTTTCAACCCGGAGAAGAGAAATTGCCTGGTGGTGCTTCTATCATGATAAAAGAGGGAGCTCTTGCTAACCCCACTCCTACTAGCATTTTGGGTCAGCATGTAATGCCATTGATACCCGTTGGAAAAATTGGTTTCAGAAGTGGGCTTTATATGGCAAGCACCGATGAACTTTATGTGAAAGTGATTGGAAAAGGTGGTCATGGTGCCATGCCTCATTTGAATGTTGATACGGTTTTAATCGCATCACACATCATTGTCGCGTTGCAGCAAATCGTAAGCAGGGCAGCCAATCCCATCATTCCATCGGTTTTATCTTTCGGAAAAGTGATAGCCAATGGTGCCACCAATGTGATACCAAACGAAGTGTATTTAGAAGGTACATTTAGAACCTTGGATGAGAAATGGAGAAGTGAAGCACATGTTAAAATGAAAAAATTGGCTGAGCAATTAGCCGAAAGTATGGGTGGAAAATGTGAGTTTGAAATACGAAGAGGCTATCCTTTTTTGATGAACGACATTCCGCTTACTGAAAAAATGAAAGCTTGTGCCAGAGAATACATGGGTGAAGAAAATATTGTGGATTTGGATATTTGGATGGCGGCTGAAGATTTTTCTTATTACTCACAAGAAATGCCTGCTTGCTTCTATCGACTTGGCACCAGAAACGAAGAGCGTGGTATTGTATCCTCTGTTCACACACCTACCTTTGATGTGGATGAAAAATCACTCGAAATTGGAGCTGGATTAATGACTTGGTTGGCCATTAAAGAGCTAGAAACTAACTAAATTTACATTTAGTTTAATTTTAATAATTTCAAATAATTATTTTGCGGCACTATGATTAATATATTGTTTGTATGTCTAGGAAACATTTGCCGCTCTCCAATGGCAGAAGGCCTATTCAAAAAACAGGTAGCTGAAGCTGGTATGAATGATCAAATTTCTTGCGATTCTGCTGGCACAGCTTCCTTTCACTTGGGTCAACAGCCCGATAAACGTATGGTTTCAACCGCATCTAGTCATGGTGTTAAACTTAACCATAAAGCCAGACAATTCAACAAGGCAGACTTCAATACATTTGATTATATAGTTGTGATGGATGAAAGTAATTTTAACAACGTAATGAAAATTAAACCTTTAAAAGGTAAGGCTAAAGTTATTTTTATGCGTAATTATGATGAATATGTTTTAGGGGTAAAAGAAGTTCCGGATCCTTATTACGGCACAATGGAAGATTTTCAAACTTGCTATTACATTTTAGAAAGCTGCTGCAGAAATTTTCTGAAAGAAATTATAGAAACCAAATCATTAAAGCTTCAATCAAACCACAATGTATAGGGGCTAGTATGGTTAATAAAATAACCTTTAACCCTATCCCCTAAGAACTTAGAACTTATTCTTCCACATCATGCTCTCGACAGGCTTCACACTTCGCTTGTTGTATTTAGCTCCTTTTTTAGCATTATATAACACATCTACATCTCCTTCAACAACGAAATAAATTAGCTGCCCAATTGGCATCCCTGCATATATTCTCACTGGCTGAGTACAGCTAATCTCTAATGTCCAAGTATTACAAAAACCAACATCCCCTTTACCGGCTGTGGCATGAATATTTATACCTAAACGACCCGTACTTGATTTACCCTCAAGAAATGGAACATGTTTATGTGTCTCTGTATATTCTGCTGTTACGCCTAAGTAAAGTGTATTGGGTTGCAGCACAAAACCCTCAGGTGGTATTTCAAAAGTATCAATTTTATTATGCTCTTTAGCATCCAAAACCCTTTCTTTATAGGTTGCTAAATGTCTTCCCAAATGCACATCATAAGAATTAGTTCCTAAGCACTCGCGTCTGAAAGGTTCAATTAAAATATTTCCCAATTCAATTTCTTCTAAGATTCTTTTATCTGAAATGATCATTTTTAATAGCTTTTGGGCAAATAAAATGTAATTTATAGTATTTTGCTAAACAAATATCAATTACAAAGGCATGGAAAATTTAGGCATAGGAAGCCGTGTTCGACACCACGATTATGGTGACGGGGTGATTATCAACATTAAACCAAGTACCTATTATATTACTTTCATAACTGAAGGTGCTAAAGAAATTTCAAGAACACAACATTCGCTTGAAATTATTGAAGCCGTTGAAGCTCCTGAAGACCTTATAAGCAATGCTGAACTAGAAAAAACATTAGTGGGTATTCTCCGCAGATGGGCCGATATTCAAGAAAATGTGAATTTGGGTCAAAAATGGATGGGAGGTAAAATGGTTTTTCACCCAGGTGATAAAAATATGCAAGCAAAAGAAATTCCTATAGACAGCTTTTTTAGAAAAATTGTGATGTTAAGAGATAGGCTGCGTGTATTAGAACAACGCATCAATGCGCATGATGTATTGACCGATGAAGATAAAATCAATATGCAGCAATACATTACCAAAATATATGGTAGCTTAACTACTTTTAATGTTTTGTTTAAATATCCACACGAGCAATTTGTAGGAGAAAAAGGTAGCAAAGACTAGTTAATATTTTTTTTAAATGAGCAATAAAAAACCCCTATTGGATGACCAGCAGGGGTTTAAGTATTTTTCTTTGATGCAATTATATGTGCATTCTTTGTTTTTTCTCTAACAAAAGATCTTTACTTTCTTCGTGATCAGGGTCAGGAACACAGCAATCAACTGG
>CANHJJ010000274.1 GCA_947460565.1 Bacteroidota bacterium | reverse complement strand
GTTGTGATAACAGGTGTTGGTCGCGCCACCTTAAATCGTGAAAATCCTGTGGCAATTATGACTATAAGTCCACGAGCCATCGAGCAAAATCTAGAGAGCAATGTGATGGATGTATTGGCTAAGAATGCACCTGGTATAACCATGGTAAAAACGGGCCCTAACATTTCAAAACCATTTATACGAGGGCTGGGATACAACAGGGTATTGACTTTGTATGATGGTATTAGGCAGGAGGGGCAACAATGGGGTGATGAACACAGTGTTGAAGTGGATGCTTACAATATTCAAAAAGCAGAAGTGATAAAAGGTCCTTCAAGCCTTATGTTTGGTTCAGATGCTTTAGCAGGGGTAGTAAGCTTGTTCCCTTATGTGCCTGAAGAAAAGGATGCTAAAATTCATGCCAAATACATGTCTGAATATCAAACAAACAACCGTATGATAGGAAATGGATTTAGGATTTCTTATAGTGCCAAGCACTTTGCTGCTGCTTTGAGAGGCTCCTATCGATTAGCCACCAATTATAGAAATAATATTGACAATTGGGTTTACAATACGGGTTATGAAGAGAAGAATATCTCTCTATTATTAGCCTATAATAATTCTCATTGGTCGACAAATTTGAATTTTACTTTGTACGATAATTTACAAGGTATTCCAGATGGCAGTAGAGATTCACTCAGTCGTAAATTTACCAAACAAATTTACGAGGGTAGTATGGATGATGTAAATGCAAGACCTATTGCGAGCGATGATGAACTCAGTTCATATCGATTATCTCCGCTTCACCAACATATTCAACATTATCGAGTCTATACAAATTCAAAATTAAAAATGTCTAAGGGGGACATTGATTTATTAATGGCATTTCAGCAAAATGTAAGACGAGAATACAACCATCCTACAAAAGCTAATCTAGCAGGACTTTATTTAAAATTAAACACTTTCAATTATGGATTGAAGTATAATCTACCAAGCTTCAAAAGATTTGAAACTACCATAGGAATGAATGGTATGGCGCAAAACAATAAAAGTATGAACGCTACTGATTTTCCTATCCCTGATTATGACCTGTTCGACATTGGAGCATTTGTTTATACCAAATGGAAGTATAAAAGAGTGACTATTAGTGGTGGCTTACGATTGGATATGAGAAATTTGAGTTGGGGTAATTTTTATGTGAGAACAAACTCATCTACTGGTTTTGATGAACAAGTTAAGACACCAGATATTGCAGGAGCTCAATTACAATTTACCGATTTTAGTAAAATATTTTCAGGCCTTTCTTCAAGCCTAGGGTTTACCTATTTTATCAGAGATCATATTAATTTGAAGTTGAATGTAGCTAGAGGATACCGAGCACCAAGTATTACCGAATTGGCCTCTAATGGCTTAGATCCTGGAGCTCATATCATTTATTTAGGCAACAGAAACTTTTTACCCGAATTTTCAATACAAGAGGATGTCGGAATAACTGCTGAATATTCTGATTTTTCTGCTTCTGTAAGTCTTTTTAACAACCATATTCAAAATTATATTTATCTCAGTTTGCTTGTGGATGAATTTAATAAACCCATTGTGGATGCTCAGTTGAACAAAACATATCAATATAAACAGGCTTCAGCGCAACTTTATGGGACTGAATTTAATTTGATACTACATCCCAAATCTTGGAAGGGGTTTAATATGGAAAACACATTGGCGATAATATATGCATACAATAGAGATTCAAAGTATATTGATAAGCAATTGCAAGGCGAGTATTTGCCTTTTATTCCCCCAATTAAATTTACAAGTGCTATTTCAAAAAAACTGACTTTAAAATCTAAAATACTTACTGGATTTACACCTAAAATGGAGTTTGATTTTAATGCTGCCCAAGACAGATACCTCGCACTAAATGGTACCGAAACCTATACCCCTTCTTACGCGCTTATTCACCTTGGTTTATCAACCGATGCAATCGCGATGGGTAAATCTAGTTTGCAACTAAATTTTCAGATAAATAATCTGCTGGATGAGAACTATCAATCAAATCTAAACCGTTTGAAGTATTTTGAGTATTTTACTTATTCAACAAGCGGGAAAAGAGGAATTTATAATATGGGAAGAAATCTTTGCTTTAAGCTTATTTGGCAGTTTTAGCCTTGTTTTCTTTCTTAGTTTTACTGCTTAAATTACTGTTATAAATAACTTTAAATGAATACAATCTTAATGTGACAAATTGAACCTAATATATTATTTTGGTAGGTGTTGGATTCATTGTTCCTTCCGGTAATTGTGTTCAGAATGGGGTAATTCTGATTTCCCTCTTCAAGAAGTATTTTTCGATAAAATGCCTTTAGTAGACTCAATTAAAGTTGGGGTGAATCTCGCATCCGCCTCATAGTTATGACTGCTTTAATGGCTTTGAATTGGTTATTGCCAGTCGGCATTTTTGCTGGTTTTGATAGCGAAACACAAAAACTTTTAGCCATTGCAGTCATTGGTGGATTAATCACAGTAACTATTTCAACCCTACTTGTTTTTCCTTTGGTTTTTATAAGGGCCTATGAGAAAAAACATAGTAAGCTTGATGAATAATTATGCTTAATTTGAAACAATATGGATTGTTTGATTCATGTCGATTAATTATATTTTTTAGATTTATGTTTATAAGCGAAACCACTGTTAGAGTTAGGTACAACGAAACCGATAAAATGGGCTATGTCTATCATGGCAACTATGCACAATATTTTGAAATTGGTAGGACTGATGCCCTTAGGCAAGTGGGTTTAACTTACAAAGAGTTTGAAGAGAATGGCGTCATGATGCCCGTCATTCACTTGCAAAGCACTTATATAAAGCCTGCTAGATATGATGATTTGTTAACCATAAAAACCATTATAAATAAGTTGCCAGGTGTTAAAACTGAGTTTCATTTTGAAATTCGAAACCAAGATGATGTACTCATTACAACAGGAGAGGTTTTCCTGGTTAATATAGATATTCAAACCAATAGACCGACACGCTGTCCTAAGGTTTTGATGGATAAATTGATTCCGTATTTTTAAATTGTCGAACTAGGCGTCATTGCGAACACAGTGAAGAAATCTTTAAACAAAACATAAATCATAAATATTTTTTAGACATTTATATTTGAATAATAATTTACAACAATATGCACAAGGGCGGTTGTGTTTATATACGAACAAATAAAAATAATACTACTCTATATAATGGAGTAACCTCAGATTTGAGGCAGAGAATTTGGCAATATCAGTCAAAATATAATCCAACATCTTTTACCGCAAAATATAACCTTACAAAGTTGGTATACTATCAGTTTTTTAGTACAATAAATGAGGCTATACTAGTTGAAAAGCAAATTAAAGCTGGATCAAGATCTAAAAAAGAAAATTTGATTAAATCAATAAATCAAAATTGGGATGATTTGTATGATGAAATTGAATGGTAGTCAATTAGAATTGAGAACTAAGTTTTTCATTTTTTGGAGCAGTCATCTAATAAAAATAAATAGAAATGCAGATTGCTTCGCCTAGGGCTCGCAATGACGGAACAACCTGTCATTGCGAACGCAGTAAAGTAATTTCAATTATAAATACTTAGAGTTATAGTGGTCTTCAACTCCATTATAAATCAAGATTTAATTCTTGCTT
>CANHJJ010000273.1 GCA_947460565.1 Bacteroidota bacterium | reverse complement strand
TTGTCGCTTGTGGCAGTATATTTTATTAGCAAAAAAGACCAAACAGGAAAAACGGAAAGCAAAAACCTTTGGATACTTCCACTTATTGTATTTATGGGAAGTGGTGTAATAGATACCACTTTAAAAATCATTCAAACCCATTTCATACCTGCGCATAGCGAGGCACACATTATTACCATCACCTTTACTATGGCTTTTGTTTTTGGTATTTTTGTTTTGTTGTATGATGTATTCAAAAACAATTTAAAACTCACCATAAAAAATATTTTCTGGGGATTTATGTTGGGTATTCCTAATTACTTTAGTATGTATTTTTTACTAAAAACACTCTCAGCTTTTCACAATACAAGTGCCGTTGTTTTCCCTGTAAATAATATAGGCATATTGGCTGCATCAAGTTTGGTTTCGATTGTTTTTTTTAAAGAAAAAATGAACAAATTAAATTGGTATGGCTTGGTTTTATCTGTGGTATCAATCATATTAATTTCTGAGGTTTACCTTGCTGTTTTCTAATTCATACAAGACTATATTATCCGAAGTTCAGGCCGAGTTTAAAGACAAAGGAAGTCGTTTTATAGCCTTTGCTTATCCTGTTACAAATGAGATTGAGGCCAAAGAAAAAATCAATCAACTCAAAAAGGAACACCCTTCGGCCAACCATCATTGTTGGGCATTGGTTTTGGGCAATGATAGAGAATTTCAAAAAAGCAGTGATGACAGAGAACCCAATAATACAGCCGGTAAACCCATATTAAGAGCCATTGTTGGCAAAGAATTAAGTTTCGTTTTGGTGGTGGTGGTTCGTTATTTTGGAGGTAAACTTTTAGGCGTACCGGGCTTAATACACGCATATGGGACAGCAGCACAAGAAGCTATATCTGGGGCAAACATTATTGAAAAAGAAATTACTGAGAAATACCTTATTCCCTGCGGATATGAGCAACATCCCGATCTATATCGCATATTAAAAAACAGTGTGATAAATTTACACGCTACTGACATAGATGTTTTGGAGCAAGGTCTTATATTTGAGGTTTCTAAACAAAAAGCAGAGTCCTTAATCAAAAAACTGAAAGAGGCTCGTTTCGAAATTAAACCAATTTGAAAATGAAAAAAATATTATTCCTCATCTTCACACTCTCATTTCAACAAATGTTGTTTGCCCAAAATGTTAAGGATTTTCTGCAACACAGAAGTACCCAAATACTATATACCAATGACAAAATCAGTTTGAATGCCCCATTACAAAAGGCTTCAAACAACCTTGAGATGTATGCAAATGAGGCGCAGTCATATTTAACAAAACATAATCCTAAACTAAATAACCCAAACATAAGTTTGAAGCTGCAATCGTCCATACAATCATTGTTGGGCTATCATTTTCAATTTATTCAAACCTACAAAGACATTGAAGTCTATCAATCAACTGTAAAAATAAACATCAATTTTGATGGGAAAATCATCTCTATGTCCGACAATTTATTTGATGCAAGTGATTGGAGCGACAGCTATTTCCCAAAAACAAATGCCAATACAAATTCGCAAAAATTATGGATCTATGATGGAGATAAACTTATACCATCGTATTCTGAAAAAATCAAATCACAATACGGTTTAAAAGACAATGTGATTAAGCATGCTACAAGCAATGAAACCTTATACTCCGAAGCCTTACATTTAGGCTTTGATAAAAAAGATACTTTGGTGGCTGCTAAAATTTTCAACCCAGATCCAATCTCAATGATTAACGCTAAATACAATGACCCATGGCCAGATAAATCAGGCCGTTGGGTAGATAGTAACCATGCTGATTACCCTGCTATAAATAACCAAAGAAGAGATGTATTACTTCCGATAAGAATTTCTAATGATACATTCATTATGGAAAATGAATATGCAATTAGTTTAGATATTGAGTCACCTAGATTGCCTGTTTACAGTTCAACTGATGCAAACTTCGATTTCACCCGAGCTACCTCAACCTTCAAAGAAGAAATGGTCCTTTATCATATTCATCATTATCAAACTTACATGAGAAGCATTGGTATCAGCAACCTAACCAATTACCAATTACATGTGGATGCGCATGGCCGTGGCGATGATAATTCAAGCTTTTCGTTTGGTGATCCTCCATTTTATTTAATCTTTGGGACAGGTGGAGTGCCAGATGCTGAGGATGCTGACGTTATTAACCATGAATACACCCATGCTTGCATAAACTCAATTGCACCAAAGACTATAGACCCAACAAATCCTAATGATAGATTATCTTTAGAAGAAGGAAGCTGTGATTTTATAGCCACACAATTTTCGAAAATGCAAACAACAAACAATTGGCGTTGGTTTGCCAATTGGGATGGGTACTTTTGGTCAGGAAACACCAATGGAGGACGAAATACAAACTCATCAAAAGTATATTCAAGCAACTTATCTTCTAGCGATATTTATGGTAATTCAGTTATTTGGTCTGGATTTTTAAATGATATGGCAGAGTGCACAGGCTCGGATGTAGCATTTAAACTTTTCTTTAGCGCAGCTTCTATGCTTCAATTAAATACGGATATGCCCCAAGCAGCCAAACTAGTATTATTGGCTGATAGTATGCTTTATAACCAGTCACATACCTCTTGCATTAAATCTACCATATCAGCAAGAGGCTTGGATGTTATCAGCTCGATTGCTAATACCATACCTTCAAACGAATATGTTTTATACAACACACAAGAATTTTCTCAAAACAAAGGGGATGCCGAATTGGTGTTGAACAATGCTAAAATCAAGACTATTCAAATATACTCAAGCAATGGACAACTTATGAATACTGCAGAAATAAATGCTTACCATGCCAAATTTATCGCAGAAGATTTCAAATCAGGTTTGTATTTTGTTGATATCCTAGATAGTCAAAACAGAACCACTAAGTTCAAGTTAATCAAATTCTAAACTGGCAATTAGAGTTGAATCCAGAGTATCTAAAAATACTAGAAAACGCTAGAAAGAAATCATCTGAAAACAAAAAGTTTTTGGAAAAGCTTAAGGCCAAAAAGCCAAAAGATTTAGACATCATAACTAACGAATTACATGATGAAGCTTTTGAACAAATTAATTGTTTAGAATGTGCTAATTGTTGTCGAACAACTGGTCCTCTCTTGCTAAACAAAGACATTGATCGATTGGCTTCAGAACTTAAACTGAAGCCTTCAATTTTCACAGAAAGATACCTAAGAGTGGACGAGGACAATGACTACGTTTTCAAAAGCATGCCTTGTCCTTTTCTAGGTAGTGATAATTATTGCCATGTATATGAGGCGAGACCCAATGCCTGCAGAGAATTTCCACATACACAGCAAAGGAACATTTTGCAAAAGCTAAAAATCACTTACCATAACACTTTGATATGTCCGGCAGTAGTCTTAGTCGTAGAAGGCTTGAAAGAGAAATTAAAGGTATAAAAAAACGCTCTAATTGCTTGTCATTTATGTTATTCGGCTAAAAATCCTAACAATTGTCTCATACACTAAATTTCCTTTGCTAAAATTATAAAAATTATTAGGTTTGAAAAAAGAAAACGTGTATGAGCAACACATTGTCAAACCTAACATTCGAAGAATTTAAATCTCAAGTTTTACAAGATTATAAAATAGCATTTGAAAGCAGACAAGCGAG
>CANHJJ010000272.1 GCA_947460565.1 Bacteroidota bacterium | reverse complement strand
GATGCCATATTCTAAGGTAGAGTGAGAGTTGAACGCAGGTGCGTCACTATATGTATTACTAGGGTTATTAGAACTATAAGCTCTTTTGTCTTTGTCAGAAAAAGAATAATCGGTATGGTTTACCATGGCTTCTCTTTGATAAAATTGCACATTTGCTTTGGCATATAAGCCATTGCTCAATTCTTTTCTACCTGTAATAGATATCACATCTTTCTGCAATACTTTCATGTAATTGAATCTATCAAACAAAGTGTAGCCAGCATTCACAATTTTACTAATGGGTTCTGCTTGGTTGTATTGCTCAATAAATCGTCCAACTTTGAATGAGATGCTTGTACTTGTCCTATTGTCTATGGTTTTGAAATATTGTATACCAGGAGCAAAGTTTTGGTTTGCAAATCCATACCTTATGGTGGTGGTGAGATAGGTTCTATCTCTTCCTAAATAGTACTCTTCACTGCTGCCTGAAAATAATCTGTAACTAATATTGAAATTCGTGTATAAACCTTCAACTGTATTGAATCCAAAAGCAAATAACAATGGGTCAAATGATAAGGATTTGCTAAGGGTATCATTACGCTTGCTAAAGGTATATCCGCTCAAAAATATTTTATCAAATGTGATTTTATTTCTGACCCTCGACACAGAATCTAAATAGTGAGGTGTATGTTGTGCTTGGTAAATACTATCTGATTTACCATAGTGTTTTTCCTCTTCGGAAGTAAGCATAATGGTTCGAGTAGTTTTCCAATACATACTGTCTTTGCGGTTGGCATTTCTATCTATTTTGAAAGTTTCGTTGCTAAAGAAACCTGGAGGAAAACTACGATTGAGATTGTAGTTGCTCATGCTTGCCATGTTCACATCATTGGCACCAAATCCAAATACTTTAATATGACTATAAATTTTCATTTGCATCGGTACCCAAGTATTATTGATGTTAACCATTTCCTGTTGTAAATTCACTGTATCTACAAATTGTATTTGCGCATCTGTGGTAGCGCGCAAATCCGCACCATATATCTGGTAATCGTTTGAAGTAATGTAGATATAACCTTGAAATAATGGGTCTCCTTTGCGAAGTGGTATGATTTCTATTTTGTTCACCTCCTTGTTATCTATATAAAAACTGCCTTTGAATTTATATTTATAACTAAGAGAAGCCAAAGGTGCAATAGGGGATACAAATGGCCTTTCGCTGTAATAGCTTAGGTCTATGGTAGGTTCATACAAATTGAAGAATACATCTTTTACCCTGTTCCAACTAAAGCCTTGCTTCTGTCCAGCTACTTTGCTTGCCATCATTTCCTCTTTGTTATTGTCAGGTTTTTCAAAGTAATATTTTGCAGAAGATTCTGATAAATATACAAGCCCTAAATCGTTTGAATCAATCACTTCACCGTTGGCAACTAGCTTCAAAAAGAAAGGCATGTTTTTGGGTACTTCCAATAGTTTTACATTCGATTTCATATACACATCCGATGAGAAAGATTTCACTCGATCGTAGTTTTCTTTGCGCTTTTTGATGGCTTGCTTAATGATGCCCAAAGCTGGGTCAACTGCATTGGCAACAACCGTTACTGTTTTCATCTGAATGTTTTCAGACTTCATTTTAATGACCAAGTTTTGTGTTCTAGTTCGTAAGCCAAGTTTGATTTTTTGTTTTTCATACGTCAATGATTGAACCACCAAAGTAGCATTGTTAAACTCCTTTACTTTTAATTCAAACTCACCGTTTTGATTACTTGTTGTACCTATTTTACTTTCTTCTAAATACACATTGGCATAAATAACTGGTTCATTATATTCATCAACCACTTTGCCTTTTAAGCTGATGTAATTTTCTTTTACACCCAAACATTGCATAACAAAAGCCGTGCGATAAGCTTGTTCTATTAGTCGGTTGTACCTGCCTGAAGAACCCCCATGTCCGCCTTCCATCACGGTTTTGAATAAAAGCATATTGGTATCGGTTTTCAATTCCCTTAACTTAGCTACCCATTTGGCAGGCTCCCAATAGCCCACTTGGGCATCGTTGTAGCCTGCAGTTACAAGCATGTGTGGATATGCCTTAGCTTCCACATTATCATATGGCGAATAGGATTTCATGTAATCATAGTATTTCTTAATTTTTGGATTTCCCCATTCTTCAAACTCGCCTGTAGTCAAAGGAATACTCTCATCTAACATGGTATTGATTACATCCACAAAAGGCACACTAGCTATCACACATTTGAATAAATCTGGTCGCATATTTGTAATAGCCCCCATTAACAAACCTCCAGCAGAACCACCTTCTACAGCTAGTTTAGCTGTGCTGGTGTATTTCTCTGCTATTAAATATTCGGCACAAGTAATAAAATCGGTGAAGGTATTTTTCTTATGCAACATGCGGCCATCGTCATACCATTCTTGACCCATTTCTCTACCACCTCTGATATGCGCAGTGGCCACTATAAAACCCCTATCAAGTAAGCTAAGATTGAGTTGGTTAAAATCGGGCATAGAGCTGGCCCCATAGCTACCATAGGCGCCTAGTAATAATGGATTATTGCCATTTTTAAGCATTCCTTTTTTATAAGCTAAGGTAATAGGTATCATCACACCATCTTTGGCTTTGGCCCAAACCCTTTCGCTAGCATAAAGGTTGGGGTTATACTTTCCATTGATACTATCCATATCATAAAAAGTTTGTTTTTTTGTGTTTAAATCGTAGTTATACTCTTCAGAAGGTGTAACCATGTTTTCTGCGCTGTACCTTATTTCATTGGTTTTTTCGTAATCATAATCTTCAATACTGAAAGATAGGCTACCCAATGTTATTTTTGATTTTAAGGTATCAATTTGATTGGTCTTTCTTTGCTTAATCAAAATTCTTTGCTCTACATTTTGTTGCTCGCTCCAAATAAGGTAGTTTTTTAATAAACTATAACCAGAAAACAAAATCCCTTTTCGGTGAGGAATTACCACTTGCCATTCTTTACAAGACTTAGCACTAATAGGAGCTTTCATCAATTGTTGGTTAAGGGCATTGTAATTGGTTTGAATATAAAACTCATCCCCTTCATAGTGATTGATATCGTATAGTAATGCGGCTTCTCTTTTCTTAAACAAAACCGGTTTTGCATGCACATCATCTGCACTCCAATACCAAGCTTCGCTGCTTTGGCTTTTGCTTGCTTCCATAATGATGAATTTTTTTGATGAAGAGCGTTTGAGTCCTATCTCGTATGTTTTATCCGGCTCTTCGTAAAGTAACTCATCATCGATAGGGTTGGTTCCTAAGGTGTGTTTGTAAAGCCTATAGCTTCGTTTGGTTTTGGCTTCGGCTTTTGTATAATAAATGGTTTTATTGTCGTTGGCCCAACTTACACTTAATACGCTATCAATTTTTTCATTCTTTAGGGTAGAATCAATATCCAATATTTTAAAATACATGGTAGATACCAAACTTCCTTTGGTGTCAACACCATAGGCTATGATGGATTGGTCGGGGCTATAGTTTAAAAACTGAAGTGAGAAATAGAAAAACTCTTTTGATAGCTCGTTCAAGTCAAGCACCACCTGCTCCTTGGCGCTTAAGCTGTCTTTTTTGCGGTTTAAGGCAGGATAATCTTTGTCTGCTACATTACGGGTATAGTAGTAATAACCTTCATTTTTCTGTGGTTTACTATCAAAG
>CANHJJ010000271.1 GCA_947460565.1 Bacteroidota bacterium | reverse complement strand
GTTACACACAAAGTCTAAACCAAATGAAAGAAGAATTTAGACTGATTCAAAATCAAAACTTAATTATCCTCAACCCTTCTTACAGTAATGAATGGACTCGCATCTTTAATGGTTTGCATCAATTCCTCTAAATGTTGGGTATCCATAATTTCTAGCGTAATCATTCCTTCAAACGAACCTGCATTGGAAGTAATGCTTATGGATTTCATATTGATTTGCAACTGTTTAGAAATAATATCAGTAATGGTGCTAACAATTCCGACACTGTCGATACCTTCCACTTTAATGGATGAGACAAAAGACTTGCGAATATTTAGTGATTCATTAGCCCATTTAGCACGAATAATGCGATAGCCATAATTACTCATCAATCCTGTGGCATTTGAGCAATTGGTTCGATGAATCTTAACGCCCTCTCCTATCGTAACAAATCCAAAAATCTCGTCACCTGGAATGGGGTTACAACATTTGGCAAAGGAATAATCCATGCCAGTGTCTTCATCCCCAATAATTACTGCATCATTTCCTTTTTTAATAACTTTTTTCGGCTTACTTAACTCTTCCAAAGCAGGCTTATTGATCTCATTATTGATAATCTCCTCAATATCAATTTTGGTTCTGTCAATTTTTTCAGTTGCAATTTGATAGTACAATTCACCCACCGAAGCCAATTTAAAATACCGAATTAAATGACTTAATGCTTCAGAAGTAAATGAGACTTTAGCATTTTTGAACTTACGTTCCAGAATCTCTTTACCCAAGCCAGAAGTTTTAAGTTTCTGTTGTTTAAAATACTCACGAATTTTAGCTTTGGCCTTGGCAGTGACGACCAAATTTAACCATTCCTCTGTAGGTTTTTGTTTGATCGAGGTAAGTATTTCAACCTGGTCACCATTTGACAAGGTATGGTTAATTGGCACTAACTTATTGTTCAATTTTGCACCAATACATTTTAAACCCACATCTGTATGTATCTCGAAAGCAAAATCGAGGACAGAGGCAAATGCTGGCAATTTTCTCAAATCACCTTTAGGTGTAAAAATAAAAATCTCGTCCGAATAAAGTGTCAGTTTAAAATCATCCAAAAACTCTAAAGCATTTTGTTCTGGATGCTCTAAAATCTCGCGAACTCTGCCAATCCATGCCTCTAGACCATTGTCATTATTCTGACCCGATTCTTTATATTTCCAGTGAGCAGCATAACCTTTTTCGGCTATCTCGTCCATACGTTTTGTTCTTATTTGTATCTCCACCCATTTACCTTTGGGACCCATTACAGTAGTGTGTAAACTTTCGTAACCATTGGCTTTCGGAGTACTGACCCAATCTCTAAGCCTATCAGGGTTGGGAGTGTAATGGTCGGTTACAATTGAATAAGCTTTCCAACAATCCGACTTTTCATTATCTATGTCAGTATCAATAATTACACGGATGGCAAACAAGTCATACACTTCTTCAAAAGGTATGTTTTGTTTCTTCATTTTATTAAGAATAGAATGAATTGATTTGGGACGACCTTTTATTTCATATACCAATCCAAGAGCATCCAAATCTTGTGTCAATGGCTTTACAAACTCGTTGATATACCTTGTCCTTTGAGATTTGGTTTCTTGTAATTTATTTTTAATAAAATTGTAGCTATCAGCTTGCAAGTATTTGGTCGCCAAATCTTCCAATTCGGTTTTAATAGCATACAAACCTAAGCGATGCGCCAATGGGGCATACACATAGGCCGTTTCAGAAGCCACTTTCAATTGGCTCTTAGCACTCATGCTATCAAGGGTTCGCATGTTGTGGAGTCTATCCGCTAATTTTATCAAAATCACCCTCACATCATCACTCAAAGTAAGGAGCATTTTCTTGAAATTTTCGGCCTGCATGCTTTTATCTTGCTGGTCAAAAACCCCTGATATTTTGGTCAATCCGTCAATAATCCTCGAAACCTTGTCACCAAACTTTAGCTTCACATCTTCTAAGGTAATGTCAGTATCTTCAACCGTATCATGCAAAAGGGCACAAATCACAGAAGTGGTACCTAAACCAATCTCTTCAGCACAAATCTGAGCTACTGCCAATGGATGAAGGATATATGGTTCACCTGATTTACGCCTCACGTTCTTGTGGGCTTCAAGCGATAATTCAAAAGCTTCTCTTATTCGTTTTTTATCTTCCTTGCTCTTTTCCTTTAGTATATGTAGCAGATTCTTATATGCTTTGACAATAACTTTATTTTCTATATCGGTTTCGTTGCTAAGAGTCATCCAGTTTGAACTTTCGTGCAATTTATAAAAATGGATTATCTATTGAAATATTTAATGAGATAAGTAATTATAAAAAAATCTGTTTGCATAATTTAATAGTTCGATTACATTTGCAGTCCTTTTTTGCGCATGTGGCGTAATTGGTAGCCGTGCCAGACTTAGGATCTGGTGCCGAAAGGCGTGGGGGTTCGAGTCCCTCCATGCGCACACAAAAAAGTTAAAATAAGACTGAACCTTGTTCGGTCTTATTTTTTTAAGAGCTTATTCTAGAAAAATGAACGCAACTTTAGATAAAAAAGACGCCTTAAACGGCACTATTACTGTAAACATCGCTGCTGATGATTACATGCCAGGTATCGACAAGAAAATATCTGACTACCGCAAAAAAGCAAATATCCCGGGTTTTAGAGTAGGACATGCGCCAAAAGCCATGGTTGAAAAAATGTTTGGTCCAAATATGCTTTTGGAAGAAATCAATGCAAGTGCCTCAAAAGGCTTGTATGATTTTATTGAAGAAAATAAAATCAATATCCTTGGTCAACCTATCCTTAACGAGGAAACCCTGATAGACAAACTTGAAAAAGGTTTGGACTATACTTTTAAGTTTGATATTGGTATTGCTCCTGAGTTTGATTTGCAAGTTTCATCTGCTGATGTATTTACAAAATACGTTGTGAAAGTAGAAGATAAACAAATAGACGAAGAAGTTGAGCGCATGCGTAAGCGTTTTGGAAAACTTCAAGAAGTAGACAAAGCCGAAGACAACGATATGATTTATGTAAAACTTACCGAGCTTGATGATGACGGAAACGCTATCGAAGGGGGAGTGAGCGCTGATTCAGTTCCAATTTTAACATCAGCTGTAAAAAGCGAACTGGTAAAAGCTACTTTGATCGGTATAGAAAAAGGAAACGAATCTACGGTTAATATTTTCGGTTTGTTTGACAATGATGAAGGAGAAATCTCTCATGCATTAGGCATTCAAAAACCAACTGTGGCTGACCTTAGCCCTAATTTCAAAATGGTAGTTAACGAAATTAAGCGTACTACTTTGGCTGATATCAACCAAGAATTGTATGATATGGCTTTTGGTAAAGATGCAGTGACTACTGAAGCTGAAATGCGCGACAGATTGGCTAAAGAAATTTCAAGCTATTTTGACGGACAAGCTGAGCACTTATTAGAGCATGGCATGACTGATGCAATCGTGGCTAAACACAATATTACTTTGCCTGAAGCTTTCTTGCAACGTTGGTTAAAAGACCGCTACGCAGATAAATTCAATGATGACAACATGGAAGAAGCTTTCAAACCTGAAGCTAATTACTTGAGAAATCATTTGTTTGAAGAAAAAGTATTGGTAAGCAACAATATCAAGGTTGAAGAAGAAGATATTAGAGCTGCTGCTGTTGAATACAC
>CANHJJ010000270.1 GCA_947460565.1 Bacteroidota bacterium | reverse complement strand
ATTCAAAGGGCGAATATAAAAATAAGTGCAATTAATGCTGATTAAAGTTGCATGGAAGCCTAATAAAAAAAAGAATCCCGCTACAAGTAGCAGGATTTCTTTTGCTTCATCATGCCTTAGGTCACTCCGTAGCCGCCTCACTTGCTTCGGAAACCTTTAATAAGGCAAGCTCTTTATAAACTTTAAGTATGTAAGTAGGCTTGTTTTTCCATATCACTTGCATATTAAATACCAAAAAGCAATAATATTCTCTATCAGTGTTTTACATATTGGCACACTTCAATTAAGTTCCACATTGAACCAAAAAAAATCTAAATTGGGAAGCGCATTTTGTCAAAAATGGAAAAATGTTTTCAAAACATGTTTTTTTTAATACTAAATTATTTTACTGCGCATTATAAAAGGATTGAAAAACCTATAAACAAAAATAATTTGTAAAAATATGATGGAGGAACGGAATTTTACCACTCAATACTTTCAATCTCATCAATCAATTTTTCCTTATTGATTGGCACCACGCCCACTTCCTCGCATACCAAACCACCGGCTAAGTTTGATATTTGGGCAACTTGCTTCAATGTCATTCCAATAGCTAAGCATAATGAAGCTACACTTATGACAGTATCTCCAGCACCACTTACATCCGCGATTTTTCGCAAATGAGCAGGTATGTAGTTAAATTCAATGCCATTGGTAATCATAACACCTCTCTCGCTCATTGTAACAAATAGATTTTTCAGACCCATGGTTTGCATTAAATCTTTGCACACAGATTCAAACTCTTGTTTATTATCTATATCAAAATCACGATTAAAGCCTTCTCTCAATTCCTTTAGGTTTGGTTTAAAAAGTGTGGCTTTTTGATAACCCATAAAATTTCGCTTCTTGGGATCAACCACGATGGGAATATTAAGTGCATTGGCCTCTTGGGTTATCTGCGAAATTAAATGTTCTGAAATAACCCCTTTATCGTAGTCTTCAAAAATAATAGCATCTGCATCTATAAGCAATTCTTTTACTTTACTTATTAGCCTACTATCATCTTCTTGATTTAATGAATCTGTTATTTCATTATCAATACGAAGCATCTGGGTACTTTGCGAAATAACACGGGTTTTAATGGTAGTAACCCTTTCTTTAGATTGAATAATTCCTTCTGCACCTATGCCATTTGATTTAATAAGTTCAATCAAATCTTTAGCTTCCCCATCATTTCCAATTACAGAACACAAAATGGGTTTTGCACCTAATGCCACTAAGTTAACAGCTACATTAGCAGCACCCCCTAATCTATTTTCTTTACGCGTAACAGCAACAACAGGCACAGGAGCCTCGGGAGAAATGCGTTCAACTTTGCCAAATAAATAAGCATCAATCATTACATCTCCCAATACAAGAACCTTGATATTTTTAAACTTCTCTATGGTTAATCTATCCACCTTATTCGATTTATTAATTTAATTTATCTAAAGCTATTTTCATTCTAGCAAAAGCTTCTATCAATTTTTCGTCTGCTGTTGCAAAACTAATACGAATACAGGTATCAGTTCCAAATGCATCACCACTTACCAAAGAAACATGAGCATTATCTAATAAATACATGCATAGGTCATCGGCATTTTCAATTTTAGTATTGCCATCACTTTTTCCAAAATAGGATCTAACATCCGGGAAAAGATAAAACGCCCCATCAGGAACATTGCATGTAAAACCTTTAATTTCTTTTGATAAGTTCACAACTAGATCTCTCCTCCTATGATACGCTAATTGCATATCGTAAGTAGGCTTCAAATCGAATGTTAGTGCCGCTAAAGTTGCCCTCTGGGAAATACTATTTGCGCCTGATGTAAATTGACCTTGAATCTTTTCACAAGCTTGAGCAATTTCTTTAGATGCGCCAATATATCCTAAACGCCAACCTGTCATGGCAAATCCTTTACTAACCCCATTAATAATGATTACTCTTTCCTTCAAGTAATCAAACTGTGCGATGCTTTCATGTTTTCCTATGAAATTAATGTGCTCATATATTTCATCTGAAATAATGTAAATTTCAGGATACTTTTTAAGTACTTCAGCTAATTCAGTTACTTCTTGTTTACTCCAAATGCTACCAGAAGGATTGCATGGGGAAGAGAACATAAACAATTTTGTTTTGGGTGTAATGGCGGCTTCAATTTGTGCAGCTGAAACTTTATAATTTTGTTCAACTGTTGCATCCACCAAAACAGGAATACCTTCTGCAAACTTTACCATTTCAGAGTAACTAACCCAATAAGGTGTAGGTATAACCACTTCATCACCCGGATTGACAACACTTAGTATTACATTCATAATACTTTGCTTTGCACCCGTTGAAACTACTATTTGATCGGGGCTATAATCTAGATTGTTATCTGTTTTGAACTTTTGACAAATAGCCTGTTTCAAATCCAAATAGCCGGCCACTGGAGGGTATTTCGTAAACCCATCATCCATCGCTTTTTTAGCCGCATTGATGATATGGCTTGGTGTTGCAAAATCTGGCTCACCAAGGGTTAAGTTGATTACATCAACGCCCTTTGCGCTTAGTTCGCGACTAAGTTTTGCCATTTTTAATGTTTTTGATTCTGCAAAAAAATCAAGACGTTTGGACAGAGTCATGTATTTTTATTTAGGTTGCGAATATAAGAGTAAATGTGAATTGAAAAAGGCCTTTATCAAAGGCTATTTCCTCATACTGTAGCCAAATGCAAACTCCATAAAATCAGACTCTAAAGTATTATTCCTGTTGATACTTCCCTTAAAGTAACAACCCATATAAAATCTTTTAACTGGATAGTAACTCAACCCAAATCGAATGTAAGTTGCTTGTTTCACTATATCCAAGTCGTAAAAATACCTGTAAGCCTCTAAGGGAAGTCCTAATTTTCCAATTCTTAATTCATTACAAAAACCAAGTGCAGCAAGGTATTTATTGCTTTCTTTAATATGGCTATACAACAATTTTTCATTATACAACAAAGCTTGGGTGGCATCATAAAAAAGGTCTAATCCAATACCTAAACTATATACTTTATTTAATGGTTTCATTAGGGCATTATGTAATGTAAAAACAGGGTATTGCCTTTGGTAATCAAAAGTGCCTTGCTCCCTGTAGGCAAAGGCAAGGTAGCCTGTATGATATAAATTTTTGTTTTCTGATGTAAAATTATGTTCAGTTCTTTTGGTAAATGGTGTTTGATTGAAAAAATAATTAACACCTAGTTTTGTATAATAGATATTGTAACCACCGTTAGGCATTTTGAAACTTCCATTTGATAGATGATAATAACCAAGCTCTAGATTCAAATCAACCTTACTTGTTATTTTGTGGTGATAAACACCTGCGACTTCAAGCGCAAAGTTGATAGGTGAACCTACTGCCCTGTTGTCAAAATTGGTTTGCCTATCAAAACCCTTGCTAGCGTATGCTGCTCCTATGGCTATCTTACCTGATAATTCTGCATTTGGCCATGTAAAAAATCGAATTTCAACACTTGGCAATAATGAAATATGATACCCAAATGTATCAGGCTTATTCATCAAAATGCTTTGAAGATGTAAACCTATCCTGGGCATACCCCAGGTATCATGCCACTCCTTAGTACCATTTACTTGCTTTGTGACACCTATTTCAAATCCATTAATCAAGCCATCTAAACTT
>CANHJJ010000269.1 GCA_947460565.1 Bacteroidota bacterium | reverse complement strand
TATCGTAACATCAATGTTTTTAAGGTTGTGCACCCTTGCGCCCTTAATGTTGATGTCTTGTTTTTTGTGATTCGTCATTATGAAATTAAGCCCTGCAAAATAGGATAAACCAAACTAGATTGAAAGATTAATAAATTAAAAGATTTGAATAATCTTTTATCTAATTATTTCTTTTTTTCCTTTTGAGGCATCAAATCCTGATGTCTAAAGACAAAATGCTTCTTCTGATATTATCCTTCTCCCACCTAGACCCTTCGACTCTGCTTAGGGTGACGGACAATGCACTGATAAAATTGCTTTCTTCAACGGATTTTTAGGCTGATAATTTTTGGCCATTTGCGGAGCAATTCCCCTCCTTGGAGGGGTTAGGGGTGGGTTTTATTATTGAATAATGCTAATACTACCTTGCATCCCTCAAAGGCCTCTTATCCTTACTCAATCCGACCCATTGAAGACATTTTGATTTTCTCCACAAAAAATGTGCATAGCCTTTCTGATTTGTCTGTTATTTTCGCTACTTGATTTTTAGGAGATTTGTGTTTTAAGTAATGGAAGAAAATAACAACATTGAAGAATTAGATAATGGGCATGGCCATGAGTTTCATATAACTGCCGTGAATGGCTTGTATGAAAACTGGTTTTTAGACTATGCTTCGTATGTAATTTTGGAGCGTGCAGTGCCTGCCCTTGAAGATGGTTTAAAACCTGTTCAGAGGAGGATATTGCATGCCCTAAACGAAATGGATGATGGCCGTTTTAATAAAGTGGCCAATGTTATCGGGCAAACCATGCAGTACCATCCACATGGCGATGCAGCCATCGGAGACGCCTTGGTAAACATGGGTCAGAAGGAAATCCTTTTTGATACCCAAGGAAACTGGGGCGATGTGCGAACAGGTGATTCCGCTGCTGCCCCGCGTTATATTGAGGTGCGTCTTTCAAAATTTGCCCAAGAAGTTGCTTTTAACAAACAAACTACCGAATGGCAAAGCAGCTATGATGGCCGCAAAAAAGAACCTATAACCCTTCCGATGAAATTCCCTTTGCTCCTTGCCCAAGGGGTTGAAGGTATTGCTGTGGGTTTGGCTACCAAGATATTACCTCATAATTTTTGCGAGTTAATTCAAGCCACCATAGATTATTATAAAAATAAAAAGTTTGAGATATACCCTGATTTTCAAACAGGTGGATACATAGATATTACCAATTATAACCAAGGTTTAAAAGGTGGTAAAATTAGATGCAGAGCAAGGATAGAAGAGTTTGATAAAAAAACTTTATTAATCAAAGATATTCCATTTGCAACCACTACTACTGGACTCATTGAATCTATTATTAAAGCCAATGATTCCGGAAAAATTAAGGTTAAAAAAGTAATTGACAATACTGCAGCTGATGTTGAAATAGAAATTCAATTGGCACCTGGTGTAAGTCCTGATATTACCATTGATGCGCTATATGCATTTACTGATTGTGAGGTGTCTATTTCGCCAAATGCTTGTGTAATTCTAAATGATAAGCCAGTATTTGTAAGCGTGAATGAGTTGTTGAAGGAATCGGCTGAGCGCAGCAAAGACCTGCTTCGTCAAGAACTTGAAATTAAAAAACATGAACTTGAAGAGGATTGGCATTATTGCTCACTAGAAAAAATCTTTATCGAGAAACGAATTTACCGCGATATTGAAGAAAGCGAAACTTTCGAAGATGTGATTGATACCATTTGGCGTGGTATGAACAAATACAAGAAGCTTTTCAAACGCGATTTGATTGAAGATGACATCCTTCGTTTGACTGAAATTAAAATAAAGCGTATTTCTAAATATGATAGCTACAAAGCCGATGAATTGCTTATCACACTTGAAGCTAAATTAGAAGCAGTTAAATATGATTTAGATAATTTACAAGCATTTGCCATCAAGTATTTCGAAAACTTATTGAAGAAATATGGCAAAGGCCGTGAACGCAAAACAGAGATCAAAATCTTTGATACCATTGAAGCCAAATCGGTTGCTATTGCCAACCAAAAATTATATGTAAACAGAGCAGAAGGCTTTGTGGGCATTGGTTTGAAGAAAGACGAATATGTATGCGATTGTTCGGATATGGACGATATCATCGTATTCCGTAGGGATGGCAAAATGATGGTGAGCAAGGTGCAAGACAAATCCTTTATGGGCAAAGACATCATTCATGTGGATGTGTTTAGAAAGAATGACGACCGCAGGATTTACAATTTGATTTACCTTGAAGGAAAAACAAAGGTAAGTTATGCCAAGCGTTTTGCAGTTACGGGTATTACCCGCGATAAAGAATATGACTTAACCCAAGGCACTGCGGGTTCTCGTATCTCTTATTTAACTGTAAATGCAGGTGGCGAAGCCGAAGTGGTAAATGTGGTTTTAAGTCCATTGAGCCATGCCCGTAAGTTGAGTTTCGATTTTGATTTTGCTACCTTAGCCATTAAAGGCCGAGCGGTGCAAGGCAATATCGTTTCTAAATACTTGGTAAAAGGTATTAAGCTTAAATCTAAAGGGGTTTCTACCTTAGGTGGATTGGATGTTTGGTATGATGAAATATTAGGCCGATTGAACACCGATGACAGGGGCAAGCATTTGGGTAGTTTCCATCCAAATGATTTGATTTTGGTTTTATACAAAGATGGTAATTACGAGTTGACAGGTTACGAATTAACCAACCATTACGAAACGGATAAGATACTTCATATAGTTAAGTTTAAGCCAAGCCGACCAATCAGTGCGGTGTATTATGATGCGGTAAACAAAACACATTACATAAAACGCTTTGTGATTGAAACGCAGACCATCAATAAGAAGTTTTGTTTTATAGCTGAAGATGGCAAAAGCCAATGCTTGGTAGCTACTGATATGAAAGTACCAGTAGTGAAAGTAGCCATTGGTAAAAACAAAAAACAAGCTAGCGAAGAAGAGATAAACCTAACTGAGTTTATTGAAGTGAAAGGTTGGAAAGCCATTGGTAATAAACTTACAGGAAACGATTTGATAAGCATAGAATTGCTAGAACCCAACCCAGAGCTAGAAGCAGACGAGGAGGATAATAGCAATACACCAACCGAGCCCGAAACCGATGCCCAAATACATTTGATAAACGATGATATAGAGCAAGAGGAAAAGGAGAAGATAGACAAACTATTGCAAGACGAGCCTGAAGAAGAAAATAAGCCAAGGTTTAAAAAGAAGGTGATACCACCAAACGAGCAGCCGAAGTTGTTCTAGGGGATAATATTCTTGAAGGCGAGGACGCCTGCAAGGGCAAAAAATTCATCAGGTGAATCGGATGCGTCAGCATATTTACAAGGTTGTGCATTTACATATGCAATACTAAGAATGAAAGCACAAAATAGTATAGCTCTTTTCATAGTTATTTTGCTTTTAAATATTCTTTACCATTACTAAATTTCAACCTAATTATACCATAACCTAAACTATACAAGATATTATTTTTTCCAAGTAGATAGATACCTTTATAATATATCCCATTAATTAAAACTGAATCTTTGTAGTTTGCACTATTATTTACATCATACGCATCTCTGGTTGAAATTTCATTGTTAATATTAACTTCTATCCTATCAGGATATAATTGACCATTTACGAAATTATAGATCTTGTATTTTAATGTTTTAAAATCTGAATTATTTGTACTATAGTTAATT
>CANHJJ010000268.1 GCA_947460565.1 Bacteroidota bacterium | reverse complement strand
CAAGATGAAGCTGGTCATGGTTTATACTTATATAGCGCAGCTGAAACACTTGGAATGGACAGAGAGCAAAGTATAGACGACTTACATTCTGGTAAAGCAAAATATTCTTCCATTTTTAATTACCCAACATTAACTTGGGCTGATATGGGAAGTATTGGTTGGTTAGTAGATGGCGCTGCAATTATGAATCAAGTTCCGCTGTGTCGTTGTTCATATGGACCTTATGCTCGTGCTATGGTGAGAGTTTGTAAAGAAGAATCATTCCACCAAAGACAAGGTTTCGAAATAATCTCAACACTTGCAAATGGGACTCCAGAACAAAAAGCAATGGCACAAGAATCCTTAAATAGATGGTGGTGGCCTGCATTGATGATGTTTGGTCCAAGTGATAAAGATTCAACGCATTCTGAACAATCCATGAAGTGGAAAATCAAACGCGTAAGTAATGATGACTTGAGACAGCAATTCGTTGACGTTACCGTTCCTCAAGCAGAAATGATTGGATTAACTGTTCCTGATAAAGATTTAAAATGGAATGAAGAACGTGGTCATTATGATTTCGGAGTTATAAATTGGGATGAATTCAATCAAGTAGTTCAAGGCAATGGACCTTGTAATTTCGAGCGTATTGAAGCAAGAAAAAAAGCAAAAGAAAATGGAATGTGGGTAAGAGAAGCGGCGTTGGCTTTTGCTGAAAAAAGAAAAAATAAAGTTGTTACATCTACACATTAAAAGATATGAGTACAAAAGAATGGCCTTTGTGGGAAGTTTTTATTAGAAGTAAACAAGGATTAAGCCACAAACATGTCGGTAGTTTAAGAGCTGCTGATTCTGAAATGGCAATTGAAAATGCACGAGATGTGTATACAAGAAGATTAGAAGGAGTAAGTATCTGGGTAGTAGAATCAAAATTAATTGCTGCATCTGATCCTAAAGATTCTGATGCGTTTTTCGAGCCTGCAGAAGATAAAATTTACCGCCATCCAACTTTTTATGATGTTCCTGATGGAATTTCTCACATGTAATTGATTCAAAAATGAATACAAAAAACCAATTATATAACTACATTTTAGAAATTGCTGATGATAGTTTGATTCTAGGACAGCGTTTATCTGAATGGTGTGGTCATGGTCCAATTTTAGAAGAAGATATCGCACTTACAAATATTGCCTTGGATTTTATTGGACAAGCAAATAACCTATATGAATACGCAGCAACGTTAAGTGAAAATAAAATCACTCCTGACCAACTTGCTTTTTTGAGAGTTGACAATGATTTTAAAAATGCACTTTTAGTTGAGCAACCTAACAGAGATTTTGCTTACACCCTTGCAAGACAATTCTATTTTGATGCATTTAGAAAATTATTTTTCGAAAAATTAATTGATTCTAAAGACGAACAACTTTCTGCTATTGCTGAAAAATCGTTGAAAGAGACAAAATACCATTTAAAACATTCATCTGAATGGATCATCCGTTTAGGAGATGGAACGGAGGAATCACACAATCGTATTCAAACGGCCATTGATTTTCTTTGGAAATATACAAATGAATTGTTTGAAGATAATCAGGCATATACTGAAATTCTTGATTTAGAATTAGGTATTTCTGTTTCAGCTTTAAAATCAACCTGGTTAGAATATGTTCATTCAATTCTTACAGAAGCAACATTAACAATACCAAATTCTCCTTTTTCACAAACTGGTGGAAGAAAAGGAATACATACTGAACACCTTGGTTATCTTCTTGCAGAAATGCAATACATGCAAAGAGCATATCCAAATTCAACATGGTAACTACAAAAAATATATGGGAATCTCTGGAGAAGGTTTCTGATCCAGAAATTCCCGTTTTAAGTATCGTAGACCTTGGGATTGTTCGAAATGTAGAAATTGACAAAGAACTTTGCACGGTAACAATTACTCCAACCTACAGCGGGTGTCCTGCAATGCATACAATTGAACAGGAAATTTTAACCACCCTCTCTCCCATTATCAAAACTGAAGTTAAAAGCACATTATCTCCAGCTTGGACAACCGACTGGATGTCTGAAAATGGCAAGAAAAAATTGAGAGAATACGGCATTGCTCCGCCAGAAAACGAAGTAGACAAAAGTGTTTTATTTGCAAAACCAACCATAGTCCCTTGTCCAAAATGTAATAGTCAAGATACGAAAATGATTAGTCAATTTGGTAGCACAGCTTGTAAAGCACATTACCAATGCAATCATTGTTTAGAACCCTTTGATTATTTTAAATGTTTGAGATAGTAAGCAATTCAAATGAATGATTTTTTAAGTACTCCTATCGAATTTTTGAAAGGCGTTGGCCCGCAACGAGCAGAATTACTTAGAAAAGAGTTAAATATTCATACGTTTGAGCATCTATTAAATCATTTTCCTTTCAGATACATCGATAAATCATTTTATAATACTATTTCAGAATTACCTTATATTGAAGGACATACTCAACTTAAAGGAAGAATCGTAGGAATCGATGATAATCAAAAGGGAAAACAAAAACGATTAACTGTTAAATTTCAAGACCACACAGGAATTATCGAACTTACTTGGTTTCAAGGAATCAAATGGATTAAACCGAGTTTACAATTACACAGAGAATATCAGGTATATGGAAAAGCCAAGTTTTTTGGTAATTCATTTAGCATACCTCATCCAGACATTATTCCTATAGACCAAGCTGACCCGAACAAAGGATTAAAAGCAGTGTATTCTTCTACGGAAAAATTAAATTCAAAAGGGCTTCATTCGAAAGGAATTGAGAAACTTACAAGTGCTTTGGCACAACAATTAAATAATCATATTAGAGAAATTTTACCTCATTCTATTTTGAGTAAATTTCAATTTATACCGCGTGAGGCCGCATTTAAACAAATACATTATCCACAAAATTTAGAATTTGCCGAAAGAGCAAAACAACGCCTAAAATTTGAAGAATTATTCTTTTTACAACTCGAATTATTAATTCGTAAACACATTTCCTTGCAAAAAACAAAGGGAATTATTTTTCCTGAAGTTGGTTCTGTTTTTATGGATTTTTACGAAAACCACCTCCCCTTTCCACTCACGAATGCACAAAAACGTGTGGTTAAGGAAATTCGAAGTGACTTTAAAAGTGGACATCACATGAATCGTTTGGTTCAGGGTGATGTAGGAAGTGGAAAAACACTCGTTGCATTACTAACGATGTTGATGGCTGTTGGCAATGGTTACCAAGCGGCAATTATGGCTCCTACGGAAATTTTAGCGCAACAGCACCTTGAAACAATCAATGAGTTCACAAAGAACTTACCTATCAAGGTTGAAAAACTTTCAGGTAATGTCAAACAATCTGTTCGTAAGATATTACATCAAGAGTTAGAAAACGGTGAAATTCACATTTTGGTTGGTACCCACGCTTTAATTGAAGATAAAGTTCAATTCAAGAATTTGGGTATTGTTGTCATAGATGAACAACATCGTTTTGGCGTTGCACAACGAGCAAAACTTTGGCGTAAAAATATACAACCACCACATATACTTGTAATGACAGCAACACCAATTCCAAGAACGTTAGCAATGACCGTTTATGGAGATTTGGATGTGTCTGTAATTGATGAACTTCCACCTGGAAGACAGCCTATTACGACTGCACATTATTTTGAAGAAAGCAGACTGAAAATTTTCGGTTTTATTCGTAAAGAAATCGAAAAAGGAAGACAAGTATATATCGTATATCCT
>CANHJJ010000267.1 GCA_947460565.1 Bacteroidota bacterium | reverse complement strand
GCACTTTCTTCAGCTTGGTTTTTATATTGATGAAACTCTGTCTTAATGTTTTCTTCTAATTTCATAATTAAACACTCATGGTTTAAATTTTTGTTTAACCGCAAAGGGATCAATGTTATTTTGCAAAGTTCGTTAAGAATATACGCTTTGTGTTCTTTGCGCCTTCTTAGTGTTCTTCGCGGTAAAAAATTACATGCTTGCTTCTACTTCTGCTTTAATCCAATCATATCCTTTTAGCTCTAACTCTTTAGCTAGACTGGCATCTCCACTTTTCACAATTCTTCCTTTATACAATACATGCACAAAATCCGGAACGATATAATCCAACAATCTTTGGTAATGTGTAATAACAATATAGGCATTGTCTTTACTGCGCAATTTGTTTACTCCCTCGGATACCAATCTTAAAGCATCAATATCCAAACCTGAATCAGTTTCATCCAAAATAGATAATTTAGGTTCAAGCATAGCCATTTGGAAAATCTCATTACGCTTTTTCTCACCACCGCTAAATCCTTCGTTCAATGAGCGTGATGTTAAGGATTTATCCATTTCAACAAACTCCATTTTTTGACGCATTAATTTCAAGAAATCAGTTGCCTCCATGGGCTCTAATCCTTGGTATTTGCGTTTTTCGTTGACTGCAGTTTTTAAGAAATTGGTTGTGCTTACACCCGGAATTTCGATTGGGTATTGGAATGCTAAAAACACACCTTCACGCGCTCTGTCTTCTGCCGACATGTCCAATAGGTCTTTGCCATCAAGGGTTACAGAACCTTCAGTCACATCATAGTCTGCACGACCAGCAAGCACAGCACTTAAAGTACTTTTACCTGCGCCATTTGGTCCCATGATGGCATGTACCTCGCCTGCTTTTACCTCAAGGTTAATTCCATTCAGAATTTTCTTACCTTCTATTTCTGCTTTTAGATTTTTTATGCTTAAAAGCCCCTCTCCTACTCTCCCCAAAGGAGAGAGAGTTTGATTCCCTATTTTTTCTATTTCATTCATAAAATTTCTTTTTTTAAAAGTCTACCCTCGGGGAGATTTAGAGGGGCTTTTTATCCTACACTTCCCTCTAAACTTACTGCTAATAGCTTCTGCGCTTCAACTGCAAATTCCATAGGTAATTGGTTCAATACCTCTTTACAAAATCCATTTACAATAAGTCCAATTGCCTCTTCAGTTCCAATGCCCCTTTGGTTACAATAAAACAATTGATCTTCTCCAATTTTTGAAGTACTTGCCTCATGCTCCACTTGTGAAGTATTGTTGTTTACTTCTATATATGGAAAGGTATGAGCACCACTTCTATCTCCAATTAACATACTGTCGCACTGGGTGTGGTTTCTAGATTTTTCAGCCTTCTTATTCACCTTAACCAAACCTCTATATGTGTTATGTGACTTACCAGCCGATATACCTTTACTCACAATTCTACTTTTGGTATGCTTACCGATATGAACCATTTTAGTGCCCGTATCAGCCAATTGATGGTTGTTGGTAACAGCTACAGAAAAAAACTCTCCTGTTGAATAATCACCTTTTAAAATGCAACTCGGGTATTTCCATGTAATGGCTGAACCTGTCTCCACTTGTGTCCAACTAATTTTAGAATGGGAACCTTCGCAGATGCCGCGTTTGGTAACAAAATTATAGATTCCGCCCTTGCCTTCTTTATCTCCAGGATACCAGTTTTGAACAGTTGAATATTTTATTTCAGCATGATTGTGTGTTACCAATTCAACCACTGCCGCATGAAGTTGGTTTTCGTCACGCATAGGCGCAGTGCATCCTTCAAGGTAACTAACATAACTGTTATCATCAGCAATGATTAGGGTGCGCTCAAACTGACCTGTATTTTCAGCATTAATACGGAAATAGGTGGATAGCTCCATTGGGCAACGAACACCTTTGGGTATGTAAACAAAACTACCATCACTAAACACAGCTGAATTTAAAGCTGCATAATAATTGTCAGTTGCAGGCACTACTGAGCCTAAATATTTTCTCACCAATTCTGGATGTTCATGCACAGCTTCACTAATAGCACAGAAAATTACTCCTTTTTCTTTCAATTGATCTTTAAATGTAGTAGCAATCGACACTGAATCAAACACCGCATCAACGGCAACGCCTGTCAATCGTTTTTGTTCTGTTAAGCTAATACCAAGCTTTTCGAAGGTTTTTAGTAATTCAGGGTCTACTTGATCAAGACTATCTAATGTTATTTTTTGCTTTGGGGCAGCATAGAATATAATATCTTGATAGTTGACTTTTGGATAACTAAAATTTTGCCATGTTGGTTCTTTTAAAGTTAACCAATAACGATAAGCTTTAAGCCTCCATTCTAACAACCATTCGGGTTCATTTTTTTTAGCTGAGATAAAACGAACTATCTCTTCGCTTAGACCCATTGGAGCAGTCTCCATTTCAATATCAGTGCTAAAACCGTATTTGTAATCTTGACTTATAACCTCGTCAATTATATCTACTTCTTGATTTTCAGACATTTTAGTAAATCTTTTTTAGACTTAGCCTACAAAAATAAATTATTATCTGTAATTAGTCTAAATAAAAGACAAAAATCTTAGTAAAGTGTTTTGCAGAATTTTAAAGTAATTTTAGAAATATACTTTATATGAACGCTTTCATCAAAATTAATGGAGTTCATTCAGAATGAATATTATACCTGAAATGTATCTTAATACTCAATTTGCAATTCAAATATCCTTTGCAAATCGCTTAACAATGGATTTTTCTGTGCCATGAGTTTAAACTTCTGCTCTGCAGTTAGCAACCTATTTTCAGTGGGGTTATTATTGCTAATTTCATATTCAAACTCAAAGGTATTGTTCTTCAAACGGCTTCTAAAAAATGGCAAAACGAAAAGTCTTTCAGCCTCAAACATTTCTTTTTCAAGGTTGCTAAACAAGGTCAGTTTCACTCTATCTCCAGCCACAATTTCATAAGAGCGCTCTTTGATAAAGCTAGAAATCCTTCGGTTTCCCTTGTCTTCAAGTTCTTTCAAGTAGGCTTGCCACACAATTTCAAATACCTCTTGGGTTATCTCAGCATTGGGTACCGAATCTTCCACTTTATTATCATTGCTATTGCCCGACTCTTCTTGCTGTTTCTTTTCAGCCATTCGCTGTTTGGCCAATGCTACCAGGTCGTTTGGTTTATTTTTGGTATCTGCAAATAATGAATTAAGGGATGGAACTATTTTGGGATTTTCAGGTTCTGCTAGAATGGAAACACTTTCAACTGCTGGTTTTAGTTCGATAACAGAACTCTCAGCAGGAGCTGAGCTTTGCTCCTCATTAGGATTTACACTATTTTTTTTTTTAGCCCCAACTCAAGATTGGCGCTTTCTAATTGCGTGTAGCCTTTCAAATGACATAGCTTCATCAAACATAACTCCACATGAAGTCTTTGGTTCTTGCTTGATTTGTAATCCAACTCGCATTTGTTGAGCATATTCAAGGCATTCAACAGGAAGCTGATATTAGCTGTTTGTGATTGTTGCGCATATTTAGTAGCTACCGAAGAGGCTACTTCTAACAATTTAACCGTATCGGGATACTTACAAACACTAAGGTTTCTTAAATGGTCTGACAAACCTGTTAAGAAATGTAAGCCATCAAAGCCATTTGATAAAATATCATTAAACAATAACAAAGTAGCCGGAATGTCTTCGCTTAGGATGTATTGTGTTATCTTAAAATAATAATCGTAATCAAGGAT
>CANHJJ010000266.1 GCA_947460565.1 Bacteroidota bacterium | reverse complement strand
TCCCACTTATTTGGGGGGACACTTTCGTTTGTTTTACACTTAATCTTGTAACCGCTAAAAGTTGCCCTTAGTATAATGGGTGTAGGTTTAGAGCTATTAGGCTCTCGCAAATAGAAATTGAATTGTGCCATAAATAAGAAAATTGAACGACACAAATATATAAACTTTTTGTATTCGGGGACACTTTGGGGGACACTTTTATTTTATTTCTCTTTACTTTTTTATATAATTTGTAATACATGAAATCTGCTAAACCCTTATATTTAGTAGGTTTTAAGATGTGTTTTGATAAAATGAAACAATATAAGTTTTAATCCTGCTGGGACTACCATTAACCCCTATAAACATTGAGTTGTAGGGGTTTTTTATTTGCTTAGCATAAGACTTGGAATTTTTAACCTATTTGTATAATTACTTTTGATTCCAAAATGTGTTATTCTTTAAATGTTTGACTATGTTTATTCTAGCAATGTTGTTAGTATTAATTGCCTTATACGTAAGTGCATTTATCCCTGAAGATTTTTTAGCGTTGGTTCCTGCAAAGATTTGCCTTGAATTATCAGAGCTTTTGTCATGATTTTTAGTTTTATAGTCAGATAATTATCACATAATTAATTTGAATTCATATTTTTGAAACTAAAAAAATGAAGAAAATATTATTTTTATTAGCATTTATAGTCGGAGCATTGGTGTCATGCGAAGACAAAAAGGATAATCCTAAGCCTGTTGTTGTTGAAACTGAAATACCATTTTCAATTATTGGAACTTGGGCCGAGCAACAAGGAAATACTATTATTTTTAATGATTCAGGTGAAAGCACAAGAAATTTCAATGGTTGGTCTGCCATTTATACCTACACCTTATATAAATCAAAAATAAATCATCCATATATTCAATTCATTGATAAAAGCATTTGGAAAATTCAAAGCAGGTGGGACATTCAAGTATTAGATACTAATAAATTTTGTCAAGTTCAATACCCCACAGTTATATTCACACGCAAATATTAGGAATTTAATATTTGAAATTTTCCTTAACATGAATTAAAGACCTAATAGGTATGAATATTAATTTTATGATGGAAGAACAAGATCTAAATAAGCTGATTATTTCGGCTGTTATAGGCGCTTGTATTGGTGTTGAGCGCGAATACAAAAACAAAAATGCTGGCTTTAAAACGATGGTAATGATTTGTATCGGATCAACCTTATTTACTATTTTTTCTTATAAATTAGGTAGTCCCGAAAGTCATGATAGAATTGCAGCGAATATCATTACAGGCATTGGATTTATTGGTGCAGGTGCTATTTTTAAAGATAAAGATAATATGATAAGTGGGCTTACCACTGCTACCATTATTTGGATTATTGCTGCATTGGGAGTAGGGGTAGGAAGTGGCGAGTTTTTGTTTTCGATACTGTCAGCTATTTTAGTTTTGTTATTTCTTTTTGCTATTCCTCATGTAGAGAAATTGATCCATAGAACACATGAGGTTAGAACTTATAAGATATGGTTTGATGAGTTGGAAGAGTTTGAGAAAATCGCGGACAGAACTCAATCTCATAAATTGAAATTGTTTAACGTAAAGCATACCAAGCAAAATGGAAAATTGGTTTATAGTTTTAGTGTAGGAGGAAATCAGCATACTTTGGATGCATTCACTCAATTGCTTTTAAAGGATGATGAAATTAAAAATTTTGAATATTAATTTAAATTCCCAAGGCAATTACCATACCTGCCATTGTGAGTAATTGCGTAATCATTAATATTCTTGCCCAAATTTTTTTGCGGTAATAAAAACCTACAATATTAGTAAGCATAAGGAACGTTAAAATAAATAATATCATACTTTAGTGATTGCTTTGACGAAATTAAGATTATCAATTTGGAATACAAAACTAAATATCTAATTTTTAATCACATTAAAATCAAGTAATTATCCCCGAAATCAGCGATAAATCAACAACTCTTTCACTGCATTGATTGTTTTGTTCAAGCTAGATTGCTTTTGGTTATTTGCACCAACATTAATCATTATGGTGAAAATTAGAAAACTTGAAACCTGAACAATCATAAATATTTTAGGCCAGCTTTTTTTTCTGTGTATAAATCCTAAGACATTTAATGTCAATAATAGGGTTAAAATTAGGAGTAACATGCTATTGGTTTTTGATACCCAAAGGTATAAGTAGGATTAGTGAATTATCCTTATTGCTAGATGTTTTTAATCAGTAAAATTGCTGTTTTTTAGCATAAAAAAAGAACAGTTATCTGCCTGTTTGGTTGGGTGCCTTGCCAGTAAAGGTATTTTTTACAGCGAAATACAAATCATCAAAAGGGGTATTTATTCCATTAAATAAATCAACATGATATTCATGTTTGAGTTCTAAAATTACTGCTAATGAAATAATGACTATGAATATAAAAAAGAAAATGGCAAAAACATCGCTAAATAAACCCATTTGTTCATCTTCTACAAGCTCATCCTCGTCATCCCTATGATGGTCGGGCATTGTGGGTAGTGGATCGTTTTTTTGTATAATTTTCAATTTTTACTTGTGAATTCTATCACATAGGTGCAACCTATTTGATTAACATGAAATAATAATAAAAAATATCATGATGCTTAAACATGCCTAAGTGTCATTTGTGCAGGGTTCTTGTTGTTTGAATAGATTTGCCACTTTAAGGATTAAAAATCCATCCTGAATCTTTCTTTACGTAGATTAGAAAATGGCAGAGGGGATTCTTTCCATTCTGCAATATTATTTCTCGTGAAGTATAAATCAATAGCTGCAAACAAGGCATTTCTCATACTGCTTTCATCTGCTACATTCTTACCAGCAATATTGAAGGCTGTTCCATGGTCGGGGCTAGTTCTGATAAAAGGAAGTCCTGCCGTGTAATTAACACCATCTTCAAAGGCAATGTATTTAAATGGAATCAAACCTTGGTCGTGATACATAGCTAAAACAGCATCAAATTTGGTGAATTGTTTTGAACCAAAAAAACCATCAGCTGGATATGGGCCATATACAATCATACCTTCTTCTTGTGCTGATTTTACTGCTGGTTCAATAATATCTTTTTCTTCATTGCCCAATAGTCCTGCATCGCCTGCGTGTGGGTTTAACCCTAGCACAGCAATTTTTGGTTTAGAAATACCAAAATCGTTTTTTAAGCTATCATTCATTAATTTAATTTTCTTCAAAACTAAATCCTTGCTCAGTTTTGAGGATACTTCTTTTAACGGGATATGTCCTGTTACCAAACCAACTTTTAAATCATTACTTACCAAAAACATCATGTAATCATGCACATTGGCTTGTTGAGCTAAATACTCAGTGTGACCTTTAAATGGTAGCAATTCATTGTTCACCATATTTTTGTTTAAAGGCGCTGTTACAAGTGCATTTAGCTTCCCTTCTTTCAAATCTTTCACCGCCATTTCCAGACTTTTGAAAGCATACTTACCTCCAGTTTGATTAGCCTCACCAATTTTTATTTCAACTTCTTCTTCCCAGCAAACCACCAAATTGCTTTTTTTAGGGTTAACTTGGTCTACAGATTTGATGTAATTTAGGTTAAAGTCTTTCGCACCTAAAACATTTTTCCAATAGCTCAGAACCTTTGGTGATCCATACACCACAGGACAACAAAATTCGTTGATACGATTATCACTCAATGTTTTTATTACAACTTCAACCGCAATGCTATTCACATCACCTATGCTTATTCCTATAATCGGTTTGTT
>CANHJJ010000265.1 GCA_947460565.1 Bacteroidota bacterium | reverse complement strand
GTAACAATCTACCTTTCTCCAATAGATACAATTGCTTATTATACTTAGCCCTTAAGTATTTGATTTTGTCTAGTTCGTTCAAAGCCAATTGATAATTACCATTTTTGTATGCAGTGTAAAAATTTTCTCTAGTTTGTAAATAGGTTTTGGAATCAAACATGCCTGAACAGCTTGACAATATTGCCAGGCAGCTTATTTGTATAATTAGCTTTTTCATAAATGCTCTAAGATGGGCGGAATATAAAAAATTATCGAAATACAGTATAGTAGTTAATTATGTTCATTCCACATATGCGCTGTATAAAACAATGATGCAATTCTCCTTAATATTTAAAAATTTGCAATTCTAATTATTGATTCACATGAAATACATATTGTCATTTGTTTTGACCTTCGTTTTAAGTTGTAATTTGTTAGCACAATTAGGCGAGCCTAAAGGCGCTTATAAAACCCCAAAAGGTTTCAAACAAAAATCGCATAACCTATTTATGAGTGATAGGTTAAAGAAATCTACCTCTCAACGTGATTCATTATATGATTTAACTATTCAATACGCAAAGGATACTACTGTTCGAGGTATTGCACATCGTGAATTGACAAATGAGTTTAATGATTTGACTACCCGTTACAATGATCTAGATAGGAAACACAAAGGCTTACAAGTTGATTATACTGAGATGAATTCACGATATACAGATTTGCTTAAATCATCTTTGAGCAAAACTGAACAGCTAAATATGGCATTGAAGCAAAAAGGTGAAGAATTGGCGCAACGCGAAAAAAGATTAGCAGAATTAGAGGCTTATATACGCAGACAAGATTCAATTACAAATGCATTGAATGATATTGTGAAAAGGGCTTTATTGAGCTTCAATTCTGATGAATTAACAGTGGAAATGAAAAACGGTAAAGTTTATGTGTCTTTATCGGATAAGTTATTATTCAAATCAGGAAGCGCTGATGTGGAAGAAAAAGGTAAGGATGCCATCAAAAAACTGGCTGAAATCCTAAATAAAAATCCGGATATTGATGTGCTTATCGAAGGTCATACCGACAATAAACCAATCAAAACAGATAAGTTTGCTGATAATTGGGATTTAAGTACCGCTCGTGCTAGCAATATTGTTAGGCTATTGAGCGATGAAAACAAAGTAAATGCTAAAAGACTTACTGCCGCTGGTCGTGGAGAGTATATGCCAAAAGTGAGCAACGACTCACCTGAGGGTCGCGCCAAAAATCGCAGAACAGAGATTATCCTTTCGCCTAAACTTGACGAACTGTATAAAATGATTGATAAAAAATAACGAGTTCAAATCATGTTGAAATTGTTGTTTAAGGCCCTTGGGGTATTGTTGATGCTAATTGCCCCGATTATCAGTGGCAGGGCATTTTACGAATATGCCCAAGTCAAGTGGATGGGACATAAACCGTCATACCCATTTGGTCATTTTTTGAGCAAAGCCATGCACTCTGCTCAGATTGACTTTTTAAGTTCTTACCAAAATGAAATGCTAAGTATCGGACTTGCCTTTCTTGTCATCACTATTTTGGCTTATATATCTATGCTTATTAAAACTATGTTCAACTTGGTTAAACTAGCCATAATCTTCGCTATTGTTTACTTTGTTTATATGAGTATTTGAGCCTTTTCCTTTTGCGTCTCCTTCTTAAGTCTGACAAATAGACATTTGTTAGTCAGTTTTCAAATTTTTGAATCCTCGAAATGTGCCATTGTTTATCATAAAAACTGACAAAACAAGGATGGTATTATCATTGCTGACTCATTGTAAAGAAAAATTATGAGCAAAATTATAGGAATAGACTTAGGAACAACCAACTCATGCGTTGCCGTTATGGAGGGCAATGAGCCAGTGGTTATTGCTAACAGTGAAGGACGCAGAACAACTCCTTCTATTGTAGCTTTTATTAAAGATGGCGAACGTAAAATTGGTGACCCTGCCAAACGTCAAGCCGTTACAAATCCCAAAAACACCCTTTCTTCTATAAAAAGATTTATGGGTAACACCTTCGATCAGGTGGCAACTGAAATCAGCAGAATGTCTTATACTGTAAAAAAAGGAGATAACAATACGCCTCGTGTAGATATCGATGGGAGATTGTATTCTCCTCAAGAAATATCAGCTATGATACTTCAAAAAATGAAGAAAACAGCTGAAGATTATCTTGGTTATGAAGTGAAAGAAGCTGTAATCACCGTTCCTGCATACTTCAATGATGCACAACGTCAAGCCACAAAGGAAGCTGGCGAAATTGCTGGTCTAACGGTTAAACGTATTATCAATGAACCTACAGCTGCAGCATTGGCTTATGGTTTGGATAAAAAACACCATGATTCTAAAATTGTAGTTTTTGACTGCGGTGGAGGAACTCATGATGTGTCTGTACTTGAATTAGGTGATGGTGTATTTGAAGTAAAAAGCACAGATGGTGATACCCACTTAGGTGGAGACGATTTTGACCAAGTGATTATCGATTGGATGGCTGATGAATTTAAATCAGATGAAGGCGTTGACTTGCGCAAAGATCCTATGGCATTGCAACGTTTGAAAGAAGCGGCTGAAAAAGCTAAGATAGAATTGTCAAGCAGTACCCAAACTGAAATCAATTTGCCATATATCATCCCAGTTGATGGTATCCCGAAACATTTAGTTAAAACTTTAACCCGTGCTAAGTTTGAGCAATTGGCTGATAGCCTTATCAAACGTACCATCGAGCCTTGTAAATCAGCATTGAAAAATGCAGGTTTAACCATCAATGATATCAATGAAATTATTTTAGTAGGTGGTTCAACTCGTATACCAGCTATTCAAGAAGCGGTAGAAAAATTCTTTGGAAAAGCTGCCTCTAAAGGTGTTAATCCTGATGAAGTAGTAGCTTTAGGAGCTGCTATACAAGGTGGTGTATTGACAGGTGAAGTGAAAGATGTATTGTTGTTAGATGTAACTCCGCTTAGCTTAGGTATCGAAACCATGGGTGGTGTGTTTACAAGATTAATCGAATCTAACACCACGATTCCTACAAAGAAATCTGAGACTTTTAGTACTGCTAGCGATAACCAACCAAGTGTTGAAATACATGTATTGCAAGGTGAGCGCCCAATGGCAAATCAAAATCGCTCATTAGGTCGTTTCCATTTAGATGGTATTCCACCTGCACCACGCGGTGTTCCTCAGGTTGAAGTAGTTTTTGATATTGATGCCAATGGTATCTTGCATGTAAGCGCGAAAGATAAGGGCACAGGAAAAGAGCAAAAAATACGTATCGAAGCGTCTTCGGGATTGAGCGATGCAGACATAGAGCGCATGAAACGTGAGGCTGAAACCAATGCAGAAGCAGATAGATTGGCAAAAGAAGAAGCAGAAAAAGTGAACATGGCTGATAGCCTAATCTTCCAAACTGAAAAACAGTTGACAGAGTATGGCGATAAATTACCGGCTGACAAGAAAACCATTATTGAAAATGGCTTGAAAGATTTGAAAGAAGCGCATGCTGCTAAAGATTTAGCTAGAATTGATTCTGCTATGAATGCATTAAATGCTGCTTGGCAAGAAGCAAGTCAAGATTTATACAATACTACACACGGAGCGGGCGAACCAACAGCAGATGCTGGAAATCCAAATCCATCAGGCGATTCTAATACCCAAGATGCTACTTACGAAGAAGTGAAGTAATTTTTTAGGAGTAAACGGATAAAGGCGAGGGGATCTAAAAAAAGCCGATTCAATATTTGAATCGGCATTTT
>CANHJJ010000264.1 GCA_947460565.1 Bacteroidota bacterium | reverse complement strand
TAACCGGAAAGGGAAAAACTACCTGTAATCATCTGATATCAATTTACTAACAATTTTCGCAGAATTTAAACATAACGGAATTCCTCCTCCCGGATGAACACTACCTCCGCAAAAATATAAGCCCGAAATAGTAGAAGAGAAGTTTTTATGACGCAGAAAGGCAGCATACCTATTATTGCTGGCATTTCCATACAAAGCACCTGCGAAAGAAGATGTTTTGATCTCAATAGTCCTAGGATCGAGGATTTGCTCAGTCAAAATCAAATTACTTATATCTACTTTCAAAGTTCTTTCAATTTTTTGGATAATCTTTGTTTTGGCATCTTTGATGAGCTTATCCCAATCCTGCCCTTGGTTATTGGGCACATTAATCATCACAAACCAATTTTCACAATCTTTTGGAGCATCATCATGCTTCAATTTTGAAGTGATATTGATGTATATCGTTGGGTCCTTATAGATGCTTTTCTTAGTAAATATGGTATCAAACTCTTCTTTATAATTTTCAGTAAATAGGATATTATGTAAATCCAATTCACCAAAAACTTTATTTATTCCCCAATAAAATATCAATGCGGAAGAGGACTTTTCTTGCTTCAATATGCGATTTGGTGCTTTGACTTTTGGGAGTAGTTTTTTGTATGTTGGGTGAATATCCATATTACTCAAAACAACATCTGAGAAGAACTCAATACCATTCACCTTAACTCCGCATGCGTTATTATCTTTTACCAAAATCTCTTCCACTTTGCTGATAAAATGAAACTCCACGCCTAATTCTTTTGCTAAATCAAAAATACTTTGAGTAATACTATACATGCCTTTTATCGGAAAGTAGGAACCAATATTATGTTCCAAATGAGGAATCATATTAAGTAAGGCAGGCGTTTGATATGGGTTTGAACCATTATAAGTGGCAAAACGATTGAAATAAAAGTGCAAATATTTGTTAGTAAAAATCTTTTCGTTTTCTTGGTTCATGCTTTCAAATAAATTCAATTTACCCATATTCAATATGCCTTTAAAGGTTTCAATACTGAAGTGATTTTTTAAGCGATGAAGGCTCTTCTCAATAAATATGGGTGCTGTTAATTGGTATCGTATATTTGCCTTATCAAGCTGATTAAAAAAGGGGGTAGGGTCCTTAATACCTAGTTTATTCTTTAGTTCCTCGGCCATTTCCTCCCTATTGTGAAAGGCTGAAAAACGAGTACCATCCTCAAAAAAATAATTGCAAGACTTGACTAATCGTAAATATGAAAAGTGATCTTGTGGCACTTTTCCAGCAAGTGTATAAAGCTCATCCACTAGTTGGGGTAAGGTAAATAATGAAGGGCCTGCATCAAATCGAAAACCATCTGAATAAATTTCGCTTAGCTTCCCTCCAGGATAGGCGTTAGCTTCAAACACTGTTACTTGATGACCTGCACATGCAAGCCTTATAGCACTTGCCAATCCTGCAATTCCCGAACCGATGATTATGACTTTCAATAATTATGTTTTGTGGGGTTAACAATTTGAAGTGAATAATGTTTAATCAATCAAATTCTTCTCAGCAATTTTCTTTTGCAAAAACTCTCCCTCTCCTCCTAATTCTTTTGATTTCAACCAACTTTCCATTGCACCTTGTTTGTCGTTGAGTTTAAATTTTACATCACCCAGATGCTCAATTACTTCAGCATTATTGGGAGACATTTGGAGGGCTTTTTCAATATATTCTTTTGCTTTTTTATACTCCTTTTTTTGGTACAAAATCCACCCATAGGTGTCCTGATAACTGGGGTTTCCAGGCTCTAATTCGATGCTTCTCAAGCTCATGCTATCTGCCTTGTCCAATCGCTCTTTTCTCAAACTCAAGAAGTAGGCATAATTGTTCAATGCATAAGCGTTGGCATTATTCAAAGCCAAAGCAGCATCATAGGCAGAGTCACAAACCTTATATTTCTTGGCATAATAACCTGCATCTCCCATTTGTGATAGCAATTGCAAGAGCAATTCAGGTTCATCTTCCGCATATTCACTACCATTCCTAGCCGCATTAATCGCCTTGTCATAGTCTTTAAGTCTAAAACTAGCAAAAGCCAAATAAGCAAAGAAGCGCGGTTGAGTTGGGAAAATCTCTACAGCCTTTTCGCAATCAGTTTGCATATACTGGTTATTTTTCAACTCATCATCACAATACATGATTTGCTCCCAAGCAGCATAAACGTTAGGATCAGCATTCGTAGCTTGTAAAAATTGTAAACGAGCTTGCTCATAATTCTTTTCTTTAATAAACAAATCTCCTTTCATCATAAAAGCAATGGGTTCACTTGGATTTGAATTAATCAAAATATCACTAAGCTCAAAAGACTTCTTACTGCCATCAGGAATCTTATTATCAGTAACAAAATCCGCCATCTCTTGAATCTTAGATTTAATATCAACATTACTTGCCATGGCTCGTTTCAAGTAATTAAAGTAAGGCTCATATTCACTTTTTGATTTGAAATAATCAGCCATAGCAAACAAAGCAAAACCATTGCTTGGATCTTGCTCTAAAATTTTATTGTAAATATCAAGAGCTTCTTTCGTCCTGCCATTTGCCATAAGTAAATCAGCTAACATACCTTTGTATCTGGGTTCTAGAGGATATGCATTAACCAAGCGTTCTACTTCTTTAATGGCTTTTTTAAGCTTATTATTTAATAGGTATATCTGCTCCTTTTGTTTAACTATTTCTTCATTAAGTCCTGATTCTTTCTCAATTTTATCTAGTGTTTTTATTGCATCAGAATATTTTTTATCTAAAGTAAAAAGCAAGACAGCATCATATAAATTTTGAGGGTTCTGTTCTCCTGTTTCATAAATCAAAATATTCAGTTTGGCTGCATCCGTAAAACGCTTTTGATTCTTGTAAACCTCGGCTAATTGTGTCTTGTACCAAAAGTTTTTATTGTCTAATTCAACAGCTTTACGCGCGGCATCTTCAGCTTCTTTTACTTTTTTTGTTGCCAAATACAATTGACTTAATTGAAACTGCGTATTGGCATCATTGGGATCGATCTCTGCTGCTTTTTTAAAGTCCTCTATCGCTTCAGGATAATCACCCAACATCTTTTCTTTAGCGGCTTTGAAAAATTCCTTTTCAAACTCTAGCCTTATATGCTCAGGAAGTTCTCCTTTACTCAACTTTTTTTGACCAAAAGCCAAACTGCCAATAATAATGGCACATAGTAATAAAAGATAGCGTGAATGGTTGTTAATCTTATTCAATATCATCATGGAAAGCAAACATAATTAAAAGCTTAGAGTTTTGGTAAAACTAAATTACCATTAAACAAAAAACCTGCCAAGTAAAGACGTGGCAGGTTTAAATTAATTAATAGTTGGGTAGGTTTACTCAGATATTTTATCTTACAAAATGTTGGTGTAATCACCAATGCTCAAATCTTTCAATTCACCAGAATAGGCAGCATAATTACCAATCATGGCATTATCAATCACTGCATTTTTTATTTGTGTGTTGGTTTGAATAATACAATTACCAACTACTGAATTTTCAACCGTACATCCATCTCCAATGCTTGCATTAGGACCAACTACACTGCGCACTAACTTTACATTTTTACCTACATATGATGGTTGGATGATCATTGAGTCTTGGTTGCTAACTGTTTCATCAACCAATTTTTCTTTGTTATCATACATGAACTGTAATATTCTTCCATTGGTAAATACAGTTGAATTTTTATTGCCGCAATCCAACCATTCAGTCACTTTTC